>NZ_JBHSEL010000126.1:0-134716 GCF_042653845.1 Daeguia caeni
CACAAGCTTGGATGGTCATCTCCTCAATCAGGCGAATGACGAGGCGTATCGCAAAAATGAAATTTTGAGTCGGGCTCTTAGGCGTATCATTCCTTTGGTGAAAACAGCCATGCACATATTTTTGTACTTATTGCGGGATGAAAAGCTCAGATATGACAAATTATATAATCATTTACATAATTTTATGACCGCAGGCGGGCACTTTCGATACCAAGCGCCAGTAAACACTGGCGAATGATTGGTACTTTCAATTCATCATTCATGCGACTTTCCAGCACGGCCCGCTGGATGCGTTCGAGTGCGCGACTGATGCGTTCGGCCGTCCAGCGCGAAACGACCGTTTCCATGACACGGCGGCGGTTAAAGAAAATCGGCGGTTTCGCATTGGCAATGACGGTTGCAGCGGGTTTGCGCTCCGTATCGACCGTGTAGCGCAGGGCCTGGATTTGCTGAAACTGGCGCATGGCGGCGCTTACGACAACAAAAGGATGTGTGCCCGACTTCACCAGCCGGTCAAAAGCGGTTTCCAAACCGGGCAAATTGCCCATCAGCATGGCATCGATGATTTCATCGGTCGACAGGCCGGCAACATCGCCAACTGCCTCGCGCACATCGTCAATATCGATTCGCTTCTTGCCGCGGGCATAAAGGCAAAGTTTTTCCAGTTCTCCCCGTGTGGCCAGGCGGTCACCGCCAAGGCTTGCGCGCAACAGATGCCGTGCATCGAGCGTGATCTGCATTTTCCATTCGGAAAGGACACTGTCGATGACATCTTCAATCCCGCGCGCATCATCGGCATAGCAGGGCAGCGCCATGCCGGCGGAACCATTTTCGACGGCGCTGCGCAGGCTTGCCCCCTTCTTGAGGTCACCAGCTTCAATCAACACATAGGTTTCATGCGGCGGTTCTGATGCAAGCTGTTTGACGACATCAGCCAGTTTCTTCTGGCCCAGTGCATTCTTGATCCAGATCAGGCGCTGGTTGCCAAACATGGAAATCGTATGTGCTTCGTCGGCAAGCCGGGCCGGATCGGCCTCGATATCATCCGCTTCCATGCGAATAACCGTAAAAGGATCATCAAGCGGCAGTCTGGTTGCCTCGGCATAACGACGTGCACGTTCGCTCACCAGCCCCTTGTCAGGGCCGTAAAGCAGCACGACCGGAAATGAACTGGTCGGTCGCGTAATGAAACTGTCAACTTCGTGAGCCTTTTTCTGCGCCATACAAGCTAACTAACGCAAAGTCAGGCAAAGCGGAATGGCTATTTGTCCGTCATCCCGCTTAAGGCACAGGATCAGGAGATCAGCAGCGCGTCGTCATCCAGTGTCTGACCGCGCACCTTGCGGAACATTTCGATCAGATCTTCGACACCAAGCGTCTTGCGCTGCTCGCCTGTCACATCGAGGACGATATTGCCGGCATGCAGCATGATGGTGCGGTCGCCATAATCAAGCGCCTGACGCATGGAATGCGTCACCATCAACGCGGTCAGGCCGTTTTCGGTAATCAGCGTCCTGGTGAGCTCCATGACGAATTCTGCCATGCCCGGGTCAAGTGCCGCTGTATGTTCATCGAGAAGCAGGACTTCCGAACCGGCAAGCGTTGCCATGACAAGCGACAAGGCCTGACGCTGACCGCCAGAGAGTAGCTCCATACGGTCCGCCATGCGATTTTCGAGCCCAAGATTGAGGCTTGCGACACGTTCGCGGAACCATTTGCGCCGGGCCTGGCCAAGCGCGGGCGCAAGACCACGCTTTTGGCCACGTGCGGCTGCAAGCGCCAGATTTTCCTCGATTGTCAGCGTACCACAGCTTCCCGCCAGCGGATCCTGAAAGACACGGGCGACAAGCGCTGCGCGCTCTGCCGTGGTCTTGCGCGTGACATCATTGCCGGCAATCACAACCTTGCCGGCAGACGGGATCACATCGCCTGCAAGCACGCCAAGCAGGGTGGATTTGCCGGCACCATTGGAGCCGATCACGGTGACGAATGAGCCCTTGTCCATCGTCAGGTTGATTTTTTTCAGAACATGCTTTTCCAGCGGTGTTCCGCGACCGAAGACGACATCAATATCAGAGACTTCGATCATGACGAGGCTCCCCCGCGGCGCAGGCGCGGTAAAATCAGTGCGATGGTAACCAGAAGTGCCGTGGCAATATTGAGATCTGATGCTTCAAGGCCAATGATCCTTCCGTTCGACAGCGCAAGCTGGATGGCGATGCGATAGATGATCGAGCCCAATACGCAGCCAATGAGAATGACGAGGATCAGACGGCTGCGTAGCAGTGTCTCACCGATGATCACGGCGGCAAGGCCAACCACGATTGTGCCGACACCGGATGTCACGTCGGCAAAGCCATTGGTTTGCGCAAAGAGCGAGCCACCCAGTGCGACAAGCGCATTGGAAAGCGCCATGCCGAGATAGATTTGGCGGTCGGTATTCACGCCTTGCGCACGGGCCATGCGCGGATTGGCGCCGGTTGCGCGCATGGCAAGTCCCATGTCGCTTTCCAGAAAACGCCAGACCAGCAGCAGGGCAATCGCTACCAGCACCAGCAGAAACAGCGGGCGGACATAATATTCCGGAATGCCAAGCCCATAGAATGGAGTGAGCATCGTATCCTGATTGATGAGCGCAATGTTCGGCTTTCCCATGATGCGCAGATTGACAGAAAACAGCGCGATCATGGTGAGAATGGACGCCAGAAGATTGAGGATCTTGAAGCGCACATTGAGCGTTGCCGTGACAAGACCGGCGAGCGCGCCGGCAATCATGGCAACAACGGCTGAAAGCCAGGGATTTGTGCCACCAAGGATCAGGACGCCGCTGACAGCCGCTCCAAGAGGAAATGATCCATCCACGGTCAGATCAGGGAAATCCAGCACGCGAAACGCAAGATAGACGCCGATAGCGACAAATGCAAAGACGAGGCCTAATTCGACCGCACCCCAGAAGGCGATCTGACTCACATCGACTATCCTTGTTCTTGACGCAATAAAACTGCGTGCCAATGTGGGCATGCCGATTGCAAGTCATTCCATCATCGACAGGTGCCCGCAGCAATTAGCAAGCATTTCATTACGATCAGTTATGGTCTGGAGCTGTGTGTTTGACCGTTTGACTGGTATATTCCCTCCCGGAGCAAGCCATACAGCCACTACCTTGAAAGTGGGAAATACAACCGTCAAATATGTTCATGCAAGCCCTTATCGCAGGCCAAAGCCTGAAAGCGGAAATTTGTGCCGCGATTGCAACAACCGCTTTGCAGGGGCGTCTGAGGTCTGGACCAGCTCAGATTTTTTATGAAAACCCTGAACTGCTCCCACATAATGCATTTCGCCGTTCCGAACGGAAAACCGGTGTCCACTTTCTCTGGAACTGCTTGAACCCGCATGGTGGATGGGAAAAGTCTCACACTTCGTCGCGTGCCCGCCAGAGTTCCCAGGCAAAACGCGCGCGTACGCCAATATCAAGGAACGGGCGGGGCGGCAGTCTGGTCGGCGAACCAAGTTTGTACATATCCTCGATCAACGGATTATCGACACCACAAGCCATGTCAGCGGCAAGCAACCCGCTGATCGTGCCTTTGGCAATGCCGACGCCGTTCTGACAGACCGACATGAAGACATTCCTGGCCATCTGGCCAAAGGCGGGCGTGCCATTGCGCGACAGGCAGATATAGCCTGTCCAGGTCGATTCCATCTCGACCTTGGGCAGCATGGGAAAACGTTCGTCAAACAGGCGCTTGTGTTCCTGTTTGATTTTTGCCCGGCGCTGGTCGGACTGGCGCAGGGACGGACAGAAATGCACGTTCTGGCGCATGAGAATGCGGCGATCGCTCGTCAGACGCATGGTAATGCCGGCAAAGGCATTGGCGGGAGTCAGGCCCCACGGTTCCACGCGGCCGATTGCGTCATATTCCTCATCGGTCAGTTGCCGGCTGAGGCTGGCATGGGCGGCAAAATTCAACAGGCAGCGCCGGAAAAAGCCGAACTGTTCGCCAAAACCGCCAACGGTCAAAATGACGGAGGAGGCAGTGACATGACCGCCCGGTACGGTGATTGCAATCCTGTCGCCATAGGCAATATCCTGAACAGGCGTGTTTTCATGCAGGGTGACATTGGCGGGCAGACTGTCAGCCAGACCACGCACCAGTGCTGCCGGATTGAGCAGGATCGTGCTATGGGTATAGATGCCCGCCTTGAAATGGCTGGTGCCAAGGCGCTTGGCCAGGGCAGGAGCATCATACCAGACATAAGGTTCATTCAGGCGCTCAAGCTCCTTTACGGTTGGCTCAAGCACTTCCCGGATGCCGCGATCAGAGACGGCGGTGTGGAATTTTCCGTGTTTGTGCCAGTCACAGAGAATGCCATGCTGTGCAATCTGGCGGCTCAGGTAATCAAGTCCGGCACGGGACAGGGCGCGGTAACTGTGCGACTTGGCCAGTTCCTCAAGCGAGGAGCTGACATTGTGCGGCAGATCAATGGCAAAGCCTGCATTGCGGCCGGATGTGCCTTCGCCGGCCGTCTGCGCATCAAGCAGCACGATGCTTGCATCCGGCCTGTTTTCAGCCAGTCGACGCGCAGCCGCAAGCCCGGCATAGCCCGCACCAATGACGGCAAAATCCGCTTTCACATTGCCCTTGAGCGGCGGTTTCGGTGTGCGTGGCGCAAGGATGCGGCTCCAGCCATTCGTGTTGTCATCGGCAGGAAGAAGACGGATACGCGGCATTTGCTGTACTCGATCTGACCATGGGCGGCAAAATACTGTCGCTGCGGTTCCGGTTTGACAAGCCGAGCGATTTGCAACGGTTATTGCCTACCATTTTGATTTTAAAAGATTATTTTATTGGAGCCAGAGACTGGCCCATCCGTTGAGGGGTAGTAATGCGAAATGAACAATTGATCCAGACTTTTATGATCAAATTATCATGTTCAGCATTCCGGATTGGACCATAATGAAAACGGGAGACGCATGGTCTCCCGTTCATCCACATCAAGGCAAAACCGATCAGTCGATCTTGCTGGTTGCGCGGTCGATGACGGATTTTGGCAGTTCAATGCCCATCTTCTTGGCTGCGCCAAGATTGATGACGAGATCGGTTCCCTTGGCAATTTCAACCGGAATATCGCCCGGCTTTTCGCCTTTCAGGATGCGGGCAACGACAGCCCCCGTCTGCTTGCCAACGTCGTAATAGTTGAAACCGAGGGCTGCAACAGCGCCACGCTTGACCGAGTCCGTATCAGCGGTGAACAGCGGAAGGTCGCTTTCATCGGCAACGCCGACGGCGCTTTCAAGTGCCGAAACGATCGTATTGTCGGTTGGAACATAGATGGCATCGGCGCGTCCAACGAGCGCGCGGGCAGCACCTTGTACTTCTGCCGACTTGGTGGCAGCGGATTCAACAATCTCGATGCCTTCCTTGGCCGCAGCTTCCTGAAGTGCCTTCAAAAGCGATACGGAGTTCGTCTCACCGGAATTGTAGAGATAGCCGAGCTTCTTGATGTTCGGCAGGATTTCCTTGATGAGTGCAATATGCTCCTCGACCGGGGACATGTCGGAAAGGCCGGTGACATTGCCGCCTGGCTTTTCCATTTCCTTGACGAGCTGTGCGCCAACCGGGTCGGAAACTGCGGTGAAGACGATCGGAATGTCACGGGTTGCGGAGACAACAGCCTGAGCCGACGGGGTCGAGATCGGAACGATCACATCCGGGCCTTCGCCCACGAACTGACGGGCGATCTGGGCCGCGGTGGCCGGATTGCCTTGTGCGGACTGATATATGAATTTGAGATTCTCTCCGTCCTTGAAACCAGCTTCAGCCAAGGCATCCTTGACGCCGTCGCGAGCCGCGTCGAGCGCCGGGTGTTCGACGATAGCTGTCACAGCAACGGTAACGTCCTTGGCGGAAGCTGAGGTTGCAAGAGCCGTGGCGGCCAGCAATGCCAGAAGCATGGAACGCATGAGAATCTCCCCTGTTAATTGCGTTTATCTGTTATCGGTTTTGGCGAGAAACCGATTTATAAAATTTATCCGAGTATTTTAAAGGCTTAATCCCGGCAGGCTAGCATGTCAACGCGCCACTGACCAGCAGTCTGGGCGGTATGAATTGGCAGTGGTGATGGGGCTCTAGGTGGTGATCCCGACAGGAATCGAACCTGTGACCTACAGATTAGGAATCTGTCGCTCTATCCTACTGAGCTACGGGACCGCCAATGATGAAGCTCGCTGCCCGGAAATGATTCCGGTGCATGGGGCGCAATAGACACATATAGTTTTTCATCCGCTTCGCCAACCCCCGCACTATACGGAAATGCGTGCCTTTTGGGCTTTTCATTCCGATAGGACATGAAAATGTTCAAGGCCCTGTTTGCGCGCGTGTTCTATCCCGGAACATCACCCATATGGGAGATGAGGCCTGCCATCATGTGGCAAGCGCCGTTTCAATCAGCGCGGCATAATAGCTGATGCCATAGGGAATGGCTTCATCATTGAAATCATAGGCCGGATGATGCAGCCCTGGCGTGTCGCCATTGCCGAGGAAGATATAGGCGCCGGGCCGCGCTTCGAGCATATAGGCAAAATCCTCGGCCGCCATCATCGGTTTGACATTGGTGATCACCTTGCCGTTGCCTGCAACCTTGAGCGCAACACTGGCGGCAAAATCGGTCTGGGCGTCATGATTGAATGTCACTGGATAGTTGTTCTTGTAACGCACGGAAATGTCCGCACCGGTGGCAATCGCAATACCTGCGGCAATTTCGCGGATGCGCTTTTCGGCAAAGGTACGGCTTTCAGCTTTCAGTGATCGAACCGTGCCTGAGAGCTTGGCCGTTTCCGGGATCACATTATAGGCTTCGCCCGCGATGAATTTTGTCACGGAAATGACGACGGAGTCCAGCGGATCGATATTGCGGGCAACGACCCCTTGCAGGGCGGTCATGAGCTGAGCGCCGGCGACAATCGGATCGCAGGTGCGATGAGGCTGGGCAGCATGTCCGCCACGACCCGTAACGAAGAGATCGAATTCGTCTGTGGTTGCCATGATCGGCCCCTTGCAGATGGCAAATTCACCAACTGGCAGGCCTGGAAAATTGTGCAGGCCATAGACTTCAGCGATATTGAAGCGTTCCATGACGCCATCCTGCACCATGGCAAGGCCGCCGGCGCCGCCTTCTTCCGCCGGTTGGAACAGCAGAACCGCCGTGCCACGGAAATTGCGGGTTTCGGCGAGATATTTTGCAGCACCCAGCAGCATGGAAGTATGGCCGTCATGGCCGCAGGAATGCGCCTTGCCGGGATTGCGGGAGGCCCATTCCACGCCGCTTGTCTCGGTGATCGGCAGGGCGTCCATGTCGGCACGCAGGCCGATGGTCTTGCCATCGCCATGGCGCCCCTTGATCACGCCGACAACGCCGGTTTGGCCAATACCGGTTTCAACCTGATCGCAGCCAAAGGCCTTCAGCTTTTCTGCAACAAAGGCAGCCGTTTCATGCACATCGTAAAGCAGTTCAGGGTTCTGGTGCAAATGACGACGCCATGCAATGACTTCCGGGGTTAGATCGGCGGCGCGATTGAGCACGGGCATGAACAGCTCCAATATATTGGGATATAAACTTGGCACAGGATATGACGGTTCGCTGAACAGGGGCAATCCCCATTTGCCTTTTACTTGCCACATGCCTTACATATATGGGCTGGGTCTGGTGGGTTCTCTGCCTTCATGAACATATGGCAACCCCGCTTCATCTTGGGCATATGAGATTGGAATGGGTCAGAACGCGCAGCGTTGTTGCGACGCAGCGGATCATCATTGATTGGAACGGCTAAATGATTGCAAATTCGTTGAAATCCTTGATTGTGGCAGTATTGATGTCGGGTGTGGCTGTAGGCGCAGTCGAGGCAAACCCGTCAATCACGGTGGATGTCGCCACGGGCAAGGTTTATCAGCAGGAGGATGCTTTCCAGCGCTGGTATCCGGCGTCCCTGACCAAGATGATGACGGCCTATGTCACTTTCCGCGCCCTGCAGGCTGGCGAAATCACGCTTGATTCGCCTGTTACCATGACAGTCAGGGCAGCCAAGGAGCCGCCGAGCAAGATGGGCTATCGTCCGGGTGCGGTTCTTACGGTCGACAATGCGTTGAAGATCCTGCTGGTCAAGTCGGCCAATGATATTGCCGTTGCTCTGGCTGAGGCTGTTGGCGGCTCCGAGAAGGCTTTCGTGCAGCGCATGAATGCTGAAGCAAGGCGCCTTGGCATGACAGGTACCCATTTTGCCAATCCAAACGGCCTGCATGACGTGAACAATTATTCCACCGCCCGTGATCTTGCCATTCTGGGCGTGCAGTTGCGGCGTGAATTCCCGCAATATGCGCATTATTTCTCGACGGAAGCGATCGATCCGGGCGAGGGCAAAAAGATCCAGCCCAATTACAATATTCTGCTTGGCCGTTTTGATGGTGCTGATGGCATGAAGACTGGCTTTGTCTGCGCTTCCGGCTTCAACCTTGCCGGTTCTGCGACCCGTAATGGTCGCACCGTGCTGACCATTGTCCTGGGGGCTGACCGACAGGAAACCCGTGCGGCCCAAGCAGCACAGAATATGGCCGAGGCATTCCGCGTCAAGGGAAGCGGCGGGCCAACGCTTGCCACGCTTCGCCCGAGCGGCGGCGCAAATCTCAATCAGGCGGTCGATATGCGCAAGGCGATCTGCAGCCAGCAGGCCATGGCCGACCGCTGGGATGGCCGTGATGCGGAAGGTCGGCTGAAGATCAATTCGCCCTATATTCACGCCATGGATCGTGATCCCGTAGCTGTGCCGGTCAGGTTGCTGAAGGATGCGCCGAAGCCCAAGAAGCCAGCCACAGAGGAAAAGCCGAAGACAGTGAAAAAGGTGCCAAAGCCAGCCCAGAAGCCGCGCAGCCAGGCCGCAAGCACCCAGCCATCCGCGGTCAACTGAGCCATGTATCGTCCCATTCCCGTTTCCGTCCTGACTGGCTTTCTGGGGTCAGGCAAGACCACCTTGCTCAACCGGCTGCTGAAAGATCCGGTTCTCAGCGATACGGCTGTCATCATCAATGAGTTTGGTGAAGTCAGCATAGACCACCTCCTGGTGGAACAGGCGAGCGAGGGCATCATTGAACTGTCCGATGGCTGCCTGTGCTGCACGGTGCGGGGCGAACTCGTTGATACATTGGCGGATCTGATTGACCGTCTGCAGACGGGGCGCATCAAGGCGCTGAAACGCGTCATTATAGAAACAACCGGCCTTGCCGATCCGGCCCCGGTGCTGCAATCTATCATGGGCCATCCGGTCCTGTTACAGGCCTTCCGGCTTGATGGCGTGCTGACAACGGTCGATGCCATCAATGGCATGGCGACGCTCGACAATCATGAAGAGGCGGTCAGACAGGTGGCGATGGCGGATCGCATTATCCTGACCAAGACCGATCTGTCAGAAGCGCAAGCGGAACTGGATATTCTGAAAGCGCGTTTGCGCGTGCTTAATCCCGGCGCTGAAATTCTTTATGCGGGCAGTGAAGAGACCGGCTATGCTTCGCTGTTTGAATGCGGTCTGTATAATCCTGAAACCAGGACGGCGAATGTGCAACGCTGGTTGAAGGCGGAAGCCTATGATGCGCATGAGCATGCCCATCATGATCATGTCTGCGGGCCAGATTGCGATCATGACCACCATCATCATGCACATCACCACCATGATGAGGCGATCCGCTCTTTTTCCCTGCGGCATGATGCACCCATTCCCGTTTCGACGCTGGAAATGTTCATTGATCTTCTGCGCTCGACGCATGGGGAAAAGCTTTTGCGTGTGAAGGGGATTGTGCAGATCGTGGAAGATCCGGAACGTCCGGTCATCATTCATGGGGTGCAGAAAATATTCCATCCGCCCGCCCGCTTGCCAGAATGGCCGCAGGAAAAGCGCGAGACCCTGCTCGTCATGATCGTCAAGGATCTGCCGGAGACCTATGTGCGTGAACTGTTTGATGCCTTTCTGGGCCGGCCAGTGCTCGACAGGCCCGACCGGGCAGCCATGATGGATAACCCATTGGCCATTCCCGGATTTTCACCAAAAGGCTGACAGCGTCATTTCTTCCGGATCAGAAAACGATGGACATGGTCAATCTGCTCCTGACGCAAGAGCTCGTGGCCATCCTCGAAACAGAAATGCGGCAGATCAATGTCTGACAGCGGATCCGTCGTCTCTATCCAGATAAGTGTGCCGCTCGGCAATTTTTTCAAGTGATTGCGGGTTTTTAGAACCGGAAGGGGGCATTTCAGCCCCCTCAGGTCGTAAACCGGTATCTCATCTTCCTTCAGCATTATTTGCCGAGGATTTTCCACCAAGGCTTCCTGGTTTCTGCCGTCGTCGCTCCGGTGGCTGGGGTGGTGTTGGCTGCAACCTCTGTCGTGGCTGGCGCGCTCTGGCCGGTGGCGGCTATATCCTCTGCTGCCGGTGTGGCTGCTACAGGTGCCTGTGCTGGCACAGCTGCGCTTGTGGCAGCTTCCGGCTTGCTTGCCGGGATGGAGGCTGTCTGTTCCTGTGAAGGCTGCCGGCTTTCGGCTTTCGGCGTTGCGGCGATTGCGGTTGCAGCTGGCGCTGCAGGGCGAATGTCCGGAGCGCCCGGCTTTTCGCTGGAAGCTGGCGTGAGCGATGGCGGCACGCGCGAAACCTTTTCACCGCGTGCGCGGGCTGCACTCCATGCCGCAACAAGCTTTGCTTCCGCAAGCCCCTGAATGGACGGCGCCGGCGGCTTGTTGCTGGAGCTTAGGGCCGCGCTGAACGCAGTCTCATAGGACTTGTGATAGTCTGCGTAAGCCGTTGAAAAATTGTCTGTCTTTGCTGATGGTGGGCATGGCTGGTCAGCCGGGCCGCCATTGATGTCAGGATTGTTGAAGACATAGCGTTTTTCGCAGACATCAACCTTTGGCGGCACTTTTGTCATTTCAAAGGCATCATAGCCCTGCTTCAGCATCTTCCAGAACTCATAGTTCGGGTCGTTGCGATAGCGCGCCATATTGGCCGGCGTCATGCGGAACGGAAAGGCCTGGATCTGGAATTCACGCTGACCGCCCTTGAAGGCGTCACGACCGAAGGCATAGATTTCGGCAACACTTTCATCGGTCATGGAATAGCAGCCCGAAGACGAGCAGGCACCATGCACCATCAGATGCTGGCCGGTGCGGCCATGGGCGCGGTCATAGGCGTTCGGAAAGCCGATATTGAAGGACAGATAATAACTGGATTTTGGATTCATCTGTGACGGACGGACAATATAAAAGCCCTCCGGCGCCTGACGATCGCCTTCGATGAATTTCGGGCCAAGCTTGCCCGACCATTTGCAGATTTCATAGGACGCAATCAGATCATAGCGTCCATTGTTCTTCTGCTTCCAGATTTCGAGCGTGTTTTCTTCCTTGAAGATGCGCACCATGATCGGCGAAGTGCGAGTCATGCCCTTCGCCTTCATCTTGGCCACGATTTTCTGCGGCAAAGGCCGTTCCGCACGCAGTCCCAGATCAGAAACTGTCGATTCCTTGCACCCTGCCAGCAATGCGGTTGCGATAACGGTGCTTATGATTGCGGTTCTGACCTTCATGTCACTCATGCCTGTTGAAGCCAAGCCGAATATACCAGCAAATGCTTAAAACTCAGGATCAAAACCCTAACAGGAAAACCTTACGGTATCGTTTATAACCCTTGCATGGATAACGAACAAGATGCGTGGCGGCAATATGGCAAAATTGGAGGAAATCTGAAAATAGAGGCCAAATAATGCCCGATCCTTATTGGCCTCTATTGGAATTGCGGCTCTGGTCTAGAGATTGCGGCCGATTTCAAGGAATTTGCGGCGGCGTTCCTGCTTCAGCGTTTCGCCATCAATACCCTGCATTGAACGCAGGGCGGCAGCGATGGTGTCGCCGGTTGCGTCGATTACCTGTTCCTTGCCGCGATGGGCGCCGCCGACAGGCTCTGGAATGATGCCGTCAATCACTTTCAGATCAAGAAGATCCTGCGCGGTGATGCGCATATTGGAGGCGGCATCCTTGGCGCGGGTCGAATCATGCCACAGGATCGAAGCTGCGCCTTCTGGCGAAATGACCGAATAAATGGAATGTTCGAGCATATAGACGCGGTTTGCTACCGCAATGGCGATTGCGCCACCCGATCCACCTTCACCGATGATGATCGAGACGATTGGCACGCGCAATTTGAGGCACTCTGCGGTCGAGCGCGCAATGGCCTCAGCCTGGCCGCGTTCTTCCGCGCTTACGCCCGGATAGGCGCCAGCCGTATCAACGAGGGTAATGAGTGGCAGCTGGAAACGGTCGGCCATTTCCATGATGCGCACGGCCTTGCGATAGCCTTCCGGACGGGCCGAGCCAAAATTGTGCTTCAGGCGCGTCTTGGTGTCGGAACCTTTTTCCTGGCCGATAATGGCGACAGGTTCACCCCGGAAGCGGCCGAAACCGGCCTGAATCGCTTCGTCATTGGCGAACTTGCGGTCGCCGGCCAGCGGAGTGAATTCGGTAAACAGACGCTCGGCATAATCGAGGAAATGCGGGCGATCCGGGTGACGCGCGATCTGCGTCTTCTGCCACGGCGTCAGCTTGCGATAAATATCCTTCAGGGCGTCGGCCGAACGCTTCTCGAGACGGCGAATCTCGTCGCTCATCTCAACGCCGCCTTTTTCCTGTGAGAGCTTTTTCAGCTCCAGGATTTTGCCTTCGAGATCTGCGACGGGTTTTTCAAAATCGAGATAGTTGTACATCTGGCCTGACTGTCTGTGCGTGTTACAAGGAATGTACCGCGATTGCCCTTACAAGACTTGTTTGCGGCGCTTTACATAGTCACTGCTGGTTCATCTTGCAAATTTCAGGCTTTCTCATAACCGCAGGCGGCTTAATCGGCAAGCGGATGATGCTCACTGACGAGCTTATGCAGCCTCTCTTCCAGCACATGGGTATATATTTGTGTCGTTGATATGTCCGAATGCCCCAATAATTGCTGCACGGTTCGCAAATCCGCGCCATTCTGCAGCAAATGGCTGGCAAAAGCATGGCGAAGCACATGCGGCGAGACAGAAGCCGTATTGAGCCCGGCGCGCGCGGCAAGCCCCTTCAGTTCGCGCGCAAAGACCTGACGCGCCAGATGACCGCTTTCGGACAGGGCGGGGAAAAGCCATGGATTTTCATCTGCGCCGGGCATGGCATCGCGCAATTGCAGATAGCGCTGCAAGGCATCGCGCGCTTTCTGGGACAGGGGCACCATGCGTTCCTTTGCACCCTTGCCGCGTATGATCAGGAAACGATGGTCTGTCCGAACCACGCTTGCAGGAAGCCCCACCAGCTCGGAAACACGCATTCCGGTAGCATAAAGCGTTTCAAGCAGCGCATGAAGCCGTACAGCCTTCAGATGTTCATCCGCCTCAGCTGCTTCATTGGCTTCAAGGGCCGCGCGGTCAAGCAGACGCGTGACATGATCGACACTCAGGATCCTGGGCAGGGGCTTTTGTTTTTTCGGCGTATCGATCACGCCTGTCGGATCATCCTGCCGAAAACCTTCCGCATAAAGGAAACGGAAAAATTGCCGCAGCGCCGACAGGCATCTGGCCTGCGACGAGGCGGCAAAGTCCTGTGCCGCCATGCCGTCGAGGGCATGGCGAATATCATCCGCCTTGGCTTCCGGCAGATTGATGCCGCGTGCGGCAAGCGTTTCTGCCACGCTTTCCAGATCGCGCCGATATGATTCGAGCGTGTTGTCGGCAGCTCCGCGTTCCGCGCTCATCATTTCCAGAAAATTTTCTATTGCCACAGATGCGCGCATGATCACTGACCTGCATCGTCGGGAGATGGCGCGGCCTGCGTGGCCGGGATTGGCGGTTCAATCACTTCCTGCTTGAGTCTGGATGCGGGAATTTCCACCACCATGTCTGCCGGGGTTGGCTTTACGAAAGTCGCAAGCGCAAACATGGCACCGTAAATGACAGCGCCGATGGCAGCAAGAAAGACAATGAGACGCGTCAGTGTGGGCATGACGGTTTTATGCGCTGCGCGTGCAACAAAAGCAAGAAGGCGTGTTTTGTGGCAGAAAAAGCACGGGGCAAGACGAAGCCAGGCCATAAAGCGATTGACGTAAGGCGCTTTTTCATGTGGAACCGCATTGAATGGGACAATGCAATGAATAATGCGGCAAATCAGACTAATCTTCATGAAGCGGCGGATCGAATCCGGGAATTGCTCGGAACGCGGGTGATCGTGCTCATAGGCTTGATGGGAGCGGGAAAATCGACCATTGGCCGCAGGGTGGCGACTTTGCTCGGCCTGCCATTCCGCGATGCCGATACCGAGATTGAAACCGTGTCGCGCATGACCATTCCGGAACTGTTTGCTACCTATGGCGAGCCGGAATTCCGCGATCTCGAACGCCGCGTGATTGGCCGTCTGCTCGAAGATGGCCCGATGGTTCTGGCCACCGGCGGCGGCGCCTATATGAATGCCGAAACCCGCGCGGCCATTGCCCAGGCCGGAATCTCGATCTGGCTCAATGCCGATCTTGATGTGCTGATGCAGCGTGTCTCGCGCCGGCAGAACCGGCCATTGCTGCAAAATCCGGATCCGCGCGGCGTGATGCAGAAGCTGATGACAGAGCGTTATCCGGTCTATGCCCTGGCCGATCTTCAGCTGAAGACCCGCGATGAAACCAAAGAGGTTGTCGCCGCCGAGCTGATTGATGTTTTGGTGAAATATCTGGAAGAAAACCAGAAAAAAGCCTGACGGGAGAATTTGCATGAATGCGCCAATGACAGCCGGTGAATGTGTGACGGTTCCGGTTTCGCTGGGCGACAGATCCTACGACATCCTGATCGGCAAGGGGCTGATCGATCGCGCGGGCGAGGAGGTCGTCAAGCGCCTGAAGGGCAGCCGTGTTGCCATCGTGACCGATGAAAATGTGGCTAAGGCCCATCTTGCCCGTCTGACCGAGGCGTTTGAACGCGCAGGCATTCAGTCCACGCCGATTGTCGTGGCGCCGGGTGAAAAATCCAAATCCTTCGCAACGCTTGAAACCGTCACCAATGCCGTTCTGGCTGCGCGGCTGGAGCGTGGCGATGCGGTGGTTGCCTTTGGCGGTGGTGTGGTTGGCGATCTCTCCGGCTTTGTGGCCGGGATTGTGCGCCGCGGCATGAATTTTGTTCAGATGCCGACTTCGCTTCTGGCGCAGGTGGATTCATCAGTCGGCGGCAAGACCGGCATCAATACCAGCCATGGCAAGAATCTGGTTGGCGTTTTCTATCAGCCGCAGCTTGTGCTGGCCGATACTGATGTGCTCGATACGCTGAGCCCGCGCGAATTCCGTGCCGGTTATGCGGAAGTGGCCAAATATGGCCTGATTGACCGGCCGGATTTCTTCGAATGGCTGGAAAGCAACTGGCAGGAGATTTTCGCCGGCGGCCCGGCGCGCACCCATGCCATTGCCGAATCATGCCGCTGCAAGGCAGCTGTCGTGGCGCGTGACGAGCGTGAGACCGGCGACCGCGCACTGCTTAATCTTGGTCATACATTCGGCCATGCGCTAGAAACGGCAACGGGCTATGATTCCAGCCGTCTGGTGCATGGCGAGGCCGTGGCGATCGGCATGGTGCTGGCGCATCGTTTTTCGGCCAAAATGAATCTGGCCGGCATTGAAGCGGCAGAACGGGTTGAACGGCATTTGAAGGCCGTTGGCCTGCCGACCACACTTTCCGACGTGCCGGGCGGCTTGCCGCCAGCGGAAAAGCTGATGGAATTCATCGCCCAGGACAAGAAGGTCTCGCGCGGGGCACTCACCTTCATTCTGACCCGCGGCATTGGGCAGTCTTTCATTGCAAGGGACGTGCCGCCATCAGCCGTGCTTGAATTTCTGAAGGAGCGGCTTGCCGCCGCATGAATCAATCAGACGGCAGTGCTGGCGATCGGTGCCTTCGCTTCTTCAAGGCGCGCGCGTTACCGACTAGCGCCGCCCTGCTTCTCCGGGCGCGGACGGCTCAAGCGCAAGCGCGTGGACGCCATTGGCCAGTTCATCTTTCAGAACTTCATTGATGGCACGATGGCGGGCAATGCGACTCATGTCCGCGAAGGCATGGGCAACGATTCGAATCCGGAAATGTGTCTCGCCAGAGCCGTCGAAGGCGGCATGATGGTCGCTGCCATGGTGGTGATGGCCGGCGTGAAGGTGGCTTTCATTTATGATTTCAAGATGTTCCGGTGCAAAAGCCGCAACAAGTTTGGCTTCCATGGCGCTTTGTTTGCTATTGTGAATGGACATTCCGATCCGTTCTCCCCATATAGGCACATGGCCTCATATAGACATCGCCTGGTGATAGTGGTTGGGGCAAATCCGCACATGAAGCCATGTCGACTTCAAAATTTCGCCCGTTTATATGGCCAATGCTTAAATGGACGAAATGTCAATTCTTGTTTCGCAACTGTGAATTCGCATAATCCGATATCATGAACACGAACTCAAAATTCTTTGACAGTATCCGCATTCGCCCAAAGAAGGGTGCTGAAGCGAAGGTCGACGCGCCCTGCTGTCAGTGGGACGGATGTACCAAGCCGGGCACGCATCGCGCGCCTGTCGGACGTATGCGAGAAGGTGAATATTTGCGCTTCTGCATTGAGCATGTGCGCGAATATAACAAGAACTTCAACTATTTCTCTGGCCTTTCGGACAGCGAGATCGCCAAGTTCCAGCGCGACGCCATTACGGGCCATCGACCGACATGGTCGACGTCCGCGGATTCGGCCACGGTCGCGCGCAGCTCCCCTGACATGGCGCGCATGCGCTCGGGATCGGCTGCCTATCACAACCGTATTCGCGACCCGTTCAGCTTCATCAATGAAGCCAAGGCGGCGACTTCCGGCCAAAGGCCTCAGCGCAAGCCGCGCACATTGGAGATGAAGGCGCTTGCCACCCTTGGCCTTGAGCCAAATTCCTCAAGCGAGAAGATCAAGTCGCGCTACAAGGAACTGGTGAAAATGCACCATCCGGATGCCAATGGCGGGGATCGTGCCTCGGAAGAGCGTTTCCGTGACGTCATTCAGGCTTATCAGCTGCTCAAGACGGCGGGGTTCTGCTGACGGGTATCTGCTCGCGCCTCAGCCCCTGGGCAATTCAGATTATTACGAAAACTCTGAATTGCTCTGGCATATTGTTTGTTTGCAGGTCCAGAAACTTCCCGCTTTTCCTGGATCTGCAAGATATCATTTGATGCAGTTCCGGACGGAAAACCGGTTTCCACTTTTCCTGGATCGGCTCGAAGGGCACTGGTTGCCTTTCGGCCGGGACAGAGCCAAAAGCTATCGCCAGATCACCCCGCATGCGGCGGAAGGGACTGTCCTTGGCAGCCTTTTTCAGATTTCGCATGGTGCATTGCGCATAGCTGTTGCCAGGCATTTCAAGGGAGGCTATGCCTGAAATGAATAAAGGGCCGCCGGTCTGGTGGAACGGGGCCCGTCTGTCGGACATTCTTCTGCCGCGCTCGGCGCGAATTCAAGTTGGGATGCCCGCAACGATTACGCAAGGGGTATTTGGACGGCTTGCCGGAAAATTTGCTCCATGGAGACGATGAAGATGTCGCGGCAGGATTGTCCAGCCGCTGTGGAGGCATGATGAACAAGGTTGAGCGGGATATAGCTAATTTGCCGGATACGACGGTTTCGGTTCGGGAAGTCTTCGGAATCGATTCCGACATGATGGTGCCAGCCTATACGAAGGCTGATTCCTATGTGCCGGAAATCGATCCGGACTATCTTTTTGACCGGCAGACAACACTCGCGATCCTGGCCGGCTTTGCCTATAACCGCCGCGTCATGGTGTCGGGTTATCACGGCACGGGCAAGTCGACCCATATTGAACAGGTCGCAGCGCGTCTCAACTGGCCATGCGTCCGCGTCAATCTCGACAGCCACGTCAGCCGTATCGATCTGGTCGGCAAGGATGCCATCGTCGTCAAGGACGGCGTACAGGTCACCGAATTCAAGGACGGCATTCTGCCCTGGGCCTATCAGCGCAATGTCGCGCTGGTCTTTGACGAATATGATGCCGGCCGTCCGGACGTGATGTTCGTGATCCAGCGTGTGCTGGAATCGTCGGGCCGTCTGACGCTGCTCGACCAGAACCGCGTCATCTGTCCGCATCCGGCTTTCCGTCTGTTTGCAACTGCCAATACGGTCGGCCTTGGTGATACGACCGGCCTTTATCATGGCACGCAGCAGATCAATCAGGCCCAGATGGACCGTTGGTCGATCGTGACCACGCTGAACTATCTGCCGCATGACAATGAAGTGGCAATCGTTCTGGCCAAGGCCAAGCATTTCCAGAATGACGAAGGCCGTGACATCGTCAACAAGATGGTGCGTGTTGCCGACATGACCCGTCAGGCCTTCATCAATGGCGATCTGTCGACCGTCATGAGCCCGCGTACGGTCATTACCTGGGCCGAAAATGCGGCGATCTTCCAGGATGTCGGTCTGGCCTTCCGCCTGACCTTCCTCAACAAGTGCGATGAGCTGGAACGCCCGGCGGTGGCTGAATTCTATCAGCGCGCATTCGGCGTCGAGCTGCCGGAATCGGCTGCCAATATCGTTCTGGCTTAAGCTGAACTGTTCCGCCGTTCAGCCAGAGCGGCGGGAGCATGGGTTGATGGGAAGCGGGATAGGCACATGACAGGCCAGATGTCAGGAATGGGCGACAATTCGCGTGAGCGCAAATCGGCTCCGGTGGACACCGAACCGTTCAAGCGTGCGGTAACGACGTGCATCCGCGCCATTTCCGGGGAGCGCGAACTGGACGTGGCCTTCAGCCATGATCGACCTGCCCTGAGTGCCAATCGCGCCCGCCTGCCCGATCTGTCGAAACGGCCAACAGCGCATGAGCTTGCCGTCATTCGCGGTCTTGGTGATTCCATGGCGCTGCGTCAGGCGCGCCATAATCCGCGCATTCATGCCAGCCTTGCCCCTGAGGGCAAACAGGCGCGCGCCATTTTTGATGCCGTTGAACAGGCGCGTGTTGAAGCGATTGGTGCGCGCGCCATGGCAGGCGTTGCCGAAAATCTGGCAACCATGCTGGCCGATAAATACAGCCGCTCCAATCTGGGATCTGTCACCAGCAAGGAAGATGCCCCGCTGGAAGAAGCGGTCTCGCTTCTGTTGCGCGAGAAACTGACGGGGCGTCCGGCGCCTGCCGAGGCTGGTCAGGTGCTGGAATTGTGGCGCGACTGGATTGAGGAAAAGGCTGGCGCCGATTTGGAACGGCTTGGCGAAAACCTGGATGATCAGCAGGCCTTTGCCCGCACCGTGCGCGAAATGCTGGCGCATATGGATATGGCGGAAGAGCTGTCGCAGGAAGAACAAGGCGACGATCAGGAACAGAACGAGGAACAGACGCCGGAATCAGACGAAAATGAGGAAGGCGGCGAGGATATGCAGCAGGGATCCGAATCGGCGGAAAGCGACGAGGCGGATAGTGCCAGCGAGGAGGGGGAGCGGGGCGAGATGGAAGCCGCTGACGCCACCTCGGAAGATATGGATGACGGCGAGGATATTGATGCGGAAACGCCGGGTGACACGCGTCGTGCGAACCAGCCTTTTGCCAATTTCGCCGAGCAGGTTGACTACAAGGTCTTCACGCGCGAATTCGACGAAGAAGTCGAGGCGACCGATCTGTGCGACGAGGCTGAACTCGACCGCCTGCGCGCTTTCCTCGACAAGCAGCTTGCCAATCTGCAAGGGGTTGTCGGCCGGCTGGCCAACCGTCTGCAGCGCCGCCTGATGGCGCAGCAGAACCGCTCCTGGGATTTCGACCTTGAGGAAGGCTATCTCGACACGGCGCGTCTGGTGCGTGTCGTGGTTGATCCGACCCAACCGCTGTCTTTCAAACTGGAGCGTGATACGGATTTCCGTGATACGGTTGTGTCGCTGGTACTCGACAATTCCGGCTCGATGCGTGGCCGCCCGATCACGGTTGCGGCAACCTGTGCCGATATTCTGGCGCGTACGCTGGAGCGTTGCGGCGTGAAGGTGGAAATCCTCGGCTTTACCACCAAGGCATGGAAGGGCGGCCAGTCACGCGAAGCATGGCTTGCGCGCGGAAAGCCGGCCAATCCGGGGCGTCTCAACGATCTGCGCCACATCATCTACAAGAGTGCGGATGCGCCATGGCGTCGTGCGCGGCGCAATCTTGGCCTGATGATGCGCGAAGGCCTGCTGAAGGAAAATATCGACGGCGAGGCGCTGATCTGGGCACATCAGCGTCTGCTGGCGCGGCCTGAACAGCGCAAGATCCTGATGATGATTTCCGATGGTGCGCCGGTTGACGATTCGACCCTGTCGGTCAATCCGGGCAATTATCTGGAACGCCATCTGCGTGCGGTGATTGAAGAGATCGAAACCCGCTCACCGGTCGAACTGATTGCGATTGGCATTGGTCATGATGTGACGCGCTATTATCAGCGCGCTGTCACCATCGTTGATGCGGAAGAGCTGGCAGGCGCCATGACCGAACAGCTTGCGGCGCTGTTTGAGGAACGGGGCGCAGGGGCTGCAAGAGGCAGACACCGCGCAGGTGCAAGACGATAAGCAAAAGGAGCCCCGCGAGGCTCCTTCTGTTTTCCGCAGTTCCTGACAGAAAACTGGTCTTCCCCTTTCAGGGACTGCTTATTTTGCGGTTGCCTCAAGCTTTTGGGCTGCACGATCCGGCATGTACAGGGCAGGTGCGAAAATGGCGAGAATGGCGCCATAGGGGATCAGCATCAGCGTTCCCATCACAACCTTGACCATGAAGTCGCCCAAGGCAAGCGATGCCCAGAGCGGCATGCCAAGCCCGAGAAAAGCGGCAGGTTCGGCCAGTGACGAATCAGGCATGCCGGTCAGTCGGTCGATCCAGGAGAAGCTTGCGGCGAAGGCGATCGAGAAGAACAGGATCGTATCGAGCACTGATCCGAACATGGCGGCGGCAAATGGTGCCTTCCACCAGGTCTGGCGACGCAGATGATCGAAAACGGTGATGTCCATCAGCTGGGCAAACAGGAAGGCCGAGCCGGAGGCAATGGCGATTCGTGGTGTTGCCAGCCAGATCGACATGATGACCCCCAGAATGAAGCCGACATAGACAACCTTGCGGGCAGCCGCAGGGCCGAAGCGGCGATTCGTCAGGTCATTGACCAGAAATGCGAAAGGATAGGTGAAGGCGCCGTAGGTCAGGATTTCTCCAAGACCAAAATGCTCGAAGGGATACTGGACCAGAATATTGGAGGCAGCAACGGCTGCACACATGGCCAGAACGGCCGGCAAAAGCCGGGAGAGGGGTGTGTTATCAATGGACATTTTTTTATCCTGGGTGATGGAACCAGCAAAAAAGGTCGACATAAAGCCGACCTTTCCTGTCAAAACTTTTCTAACTGCCTCAGGCAGCAGCTTCAGCCTGCTTCTTGAGGATCTGACGCTTCAGAAGACGGGCGCGCTGCGACAATTCCTTGTCGTCCGATTTGGTCAGGAAGGCATCAAGGCCACCGCGATGTTCAACCGTACGCAGGGCGTTGGCGGAAACACGCAGACGATAGCTCTGACCGAGGACTTCAGAGATCAGCGTAACATTGCAGAGATTCGGCAAAAAGCGGCGACGCGTCTTGTTGTTCGCGTGGCTGACATTGTTGCCGTACTGGACCGACTTGCCGGTCAATTCACAAGCGCGGGACATTTTGGTCTCACCTTCAAATTACGTTTCAGGCCCCGACCCGAATGTCCGAACTGTGCTCTCAAAGCAGTTTCATGCTGCTGGCGCGCGATTTCGGACAGGCGGCCTTTTGGGAAAGTCGCGTTTCTATAGTGACAGGAGACGGCGCAGTCAAGACAGATTCGAAAACAAGCGCTTCACACCGCCACTTTGGCGGGCCCTGTCAGGGCTGGGAAATCATAACTTTGCCAGTTTTGTGTGATTCCCAAGGATAAATGAAATGGAAGGAGATGTCATGGTTGCTGCCTGGTATTCTGTCTTAAATGGATCTCTCCGTGGCCTTCTTGTTGCAGCACCGATCCTGTTTTCATTTGCCACTGTTGGCGCGAGCGCCGATGAGCTTTACCGGGCAGAATACAATATTTCCATCATTGGCCTGACGATTGCCAAGGCGCGTACCGAAACCACGGTGCGCAATGGTGTCTATGATCTCAATGGAAATTTCGCCACATCTGGTCTGGCGCGCATTTTCGATGAGACAAGGGGTACGGTGCAGGTTACGGGCAGCTCCGTAAACGGCAAGGTAGTGCCTTCCAGTTTTGATCTCTCCTACAGACATGGACGCCGGGACAAGAAGACGACCATCCGCTTCAGCAATGGCAATGTGGTTTTTACCGAAAATGTGCCGCCGACAAAAAAGCGCGATCCATGGGTGGAGGTAAAGCCTGCCGATCTTGTCAATGTCAGCGATCCTTTGAGCGCCCTGATGCTGCCGGTGCAGAATCAGGCAGATGTCTGCAACCGCACGCTTCAGGTATTTGACGGCCAGACGCGGGCGGAAATCCGCTTTTCTTTCAACGGAACCGAATCGTTCACCACCAAAGGCTTTACCGGCGAGGCGGTGATCTGCAAGGCAAAGTTCGTCCCGATATCCGGCTATCAGAAGGGCAAGAAGGCGCTTGATTATTTAAGCAATAAAAGTCGCATCACGGTAGCCTTTGCACCGCTTGGCAATTCCGGTATCTATGCGCCGGTCGTTGCGCGTATTGGCACGCAGATCGGGACGCTGAAAATCGCGGCGACACGATTCGAAATGGTAAAATAGGGAAGTTGGCATCAGCATTGCCTGTCGCTTCCCATAAGGGGAAACGCATGAAGCTGGCGACGCTGATCGGATTTTCCGCAATTGCAATGTGGGCATTGCTTGCCTTTCTTACGGCCAATTCCGGCCAGGTACCGCCATTCCAGCTGACAGCCATGACCTTCGGCATTGGCGCCCTTACCGGGGTTGTCTCATGGCTGTGGCGTCCGGGGGCGGTGAAAAACCTGAAACAGCCTGCAATTGTCTGGCTGGTCGGCGTGGCGGGGCTGTTTGGCTATCATTTTCTCTATTTCACGGCATTGCGTAATGCGCCTGCGGTCGATGCCAGCCTGATTGCCTATCTCTGGCCGCTCTTTATCGTGCTTGGTTCTGCATTGATGCCGGGGGAAAGGCTGCGGTGGTATCATATTGCCGGCGCCTTGCTCGGCCTTGCCGGGACGGTGCTGATTGTCTCGAAAGGCGGCAGCCTTGCTTTTGAAGCGCGCTATGCCTTCGGTTATGCCATGGCGGGGCTGTGTGCCTTGACCTGGTCTGCCTATTCTTTGCTTTCCCGCCGCTTTTCCAGTGTGCCGACCGATGCGGTGACGGGATTTTGCCTGGCCACGGCAATTCTGTCACTGATCTGCCATCTGCTCATGGAACAGACCGTGTGGCCGGAGACCGCAACAGAGTGGGCTGCGGTTGCCGCGCTGGGACTATTGCCGCTGGGCCCTGCCTTTTATGCCTGGGACTATGGCGTGAAGCACGGGAATATTCAGGTGATTGGCGCTGCAAGCTATGCCGCGCCGCTGCTTTCAACCTTTGTGCTGATCATGGCAGGCACGGCAGAGTCGTCCCTGCGCATTCTGGCGGCCTGCCTGTTCATCACCTTTGGTGCGGTGCTTGCGGCCAAGGATGTGTTTTTCAAATCGCAAAAGGTCGAGCTGCAATCAGCCTAGAGCAGTTTCAGGAAAAGTGGAAACCGGTTTTCCATCTGGAACTGCGAAAAACAATCAGAGCAATTCAGCGTTTCAGTAAAATCTGAGTTGCTCCGAATGGCTTCAGTGTTTCTGATGCAGGCATTGATCGTGGTGACCAAGCACTTCGATCACCCGGCACTGGTCGACACGCCCATGCGCGTTACAGTCCAGCATGCGTTGTAATTCTGTCTTCAGTGCCTGCAGCTTTTCAATACGCTCCTCCACATCGCGTAGCCGGGCGCGAGCAAGCTCGTCGGCCATGGCGCAGGATTGCGCCGGCCGATCCTGCAGATCGAGCAGGGCGCGTATGGCTTCAATGTCAAAGCCCAGTTCCCGGGCATGGCGAATGAAGGCCAGGCGCTCGATATCGCGTTTGGTGTAAAGCCGTCGATTGCCCTCCGAGCGGGGCGGACAGGGCAGCAGGCCGATCTGCTCATAATAGCGGATGGTCGGAACCTTGACGCCGCTGTTTTTCGACACATCACCGATGGAAAGATCCCGTGTCATTTTCCGCTTGCTCCTCTAGTCACTAGAGGATGTAGGCTCTGCCGCAGTGTTTTCAAGTGCGCCCATTTCAGGTGGCCAGCAGGATCGTGAGGCAGGCATGAATGAATTGAACAGGCAATTTTCCAAGCAGACGCGCTTTCATGTCGAAGGCATGGATTGCGCCTCCTGCGCTGCCAAGATTGAAAAGGCGCTGTCGCGTCTGCCGGGTGTGGGCGAAATTTCCGTCTCGGCGACCACGGCTTCCATGACTGTCTGCCATGACGATTCGATTGAACCCATGCAGATTGCCAAAAAGGTCACGCGCCTTGGCTATAAGACGGCAGTACGGGTGGATGATTCCGCACCGTTCCCGCATACCCATGGCTGCAATCATGAACATGGGCATGATCACGACCATAACCATAACCATAACCATAACCATGGCCATGGTTATGACCATAATGCCTCGCCCTCCATGCCGGCAAGAGCGCAAGACTGGTGGCAGACAGTCAAGGGCCGCACATTGCTGATCACTGGTGCGGCATTGCTTGTTGCCTATGCAATTGGTCATTTTTACCCTGCAATCGCTGGCTGGGCGTTTACTGCGGCGATGCTGACTGGTCTGGTGCCGATTGCATGGCGCGCGGTGATTGCCGCGCTCAACGGCTCGCCATTCACGATCGAAATGCTGATGACCATTGCTGCCATTGGAGCGGTCATCATTGGCGCAACGGAAGAGGCGGCTGCAGTTGTCTTTCTGTTTCTGGTGGGCGAATTGCTGGAAGGGGTTGCCGCGGGAAAAGCGCGTGCCAGCATTCAGTCTCTTGGCGCGCTGGTGCCAAAGACCGCCTTTCTTGAAAGCGATGGTGGCACGCGGGAAGTGTCGGCCGACAGGTTGAAGACTGGCGATATCATTGCAGTGCGCCCCGGTGACCGCATAGCTGCGGATGGCGAAATCATCGCAGGCGAAAGCGCGATTGATGAAGCACCCGTTACGGGCGAGAGCACGCCGGTTGGCAAGGCAAAAGGTGACAGCGTATTTGCCGGCACGATCAATGGCGATGGCTTGTTACGGGTGCGTGTGACGGCTGCGGCAAGTGACAATACGATTGCCCGTATTATTCGCCTTGTCGAAGAAGCGCAGGAAGCCAAGGCGCCGACCGAACGTTTCATCAACCGTTTTGCTGCCTGGTACACCCCTGCCATTGTGGTGGTAGCAGCGCTGGTGGGGCTCATTCCGCCGCTCCTGTTTGGCGGGTTGTGGGACGAATGGATCTACAAGGGGCTTGCCATTCTTTTGATCGGCTGTCCTTGCGCGCTGGTCATTTCCACGCCAGCGGCAATTGCCGCTTCCCTTTCGTCGGCTGCGCGGCGTGGTTTGTTGCTGAAAGGCGGGGCTGCGCTTGAAACAATCGGCAAGGTGACTGTTGCCTGTTTCGACAAGACCGGCACACTCACCGAAGGCAAGCCGAAGGTGACGGATGTTCTGGCGGGGGCATTGCATGAGGATGAGGTCTTGCGGCTTGCCGCATCGCTTGATGCCGGTTCCAGCCATCCGCTGGCTCTGGCAATTGTCGCGGCGGCGCAACAACGCGGCTTGCAGATTGCCCCTGTGGCCGCGGCCAGGGCGCATGGCGGCAAGGGTGTTTCCGGTCGTCTGGGTGCGATGGAACTGTTTCTGGGCTCCCGAAAGGCTGCCAATGACATTGCAGCCATTCCCGGTGATCTCGCAACACGGATTGCCGCCTGCAATGATGAGGGCAAGACGGTTTCTGTCCTGATTGCCGATGGCAAGGTGGCTGGTGCCATTGCCATGCGCGATGAGCCAAGGACGGATGCAATGGACGGCCTGAGAGTGTTGCAGGGGCTGGGCGTACGTCCGATCATGTTGACTGGCGATAACAGTCGCACGGCAAGGGCGATCGGCGAGGCGCTCAATATCGAGGTCCGCGCCGAGCTTTTGCCACAGGACAAGCAGAAAATTGTCACGACCCTGCACAGCGAAGGACAGATCGTGGCGAAGGTCGGTGACGGCATCAATGATGCTCCGGCCCTTGCCGCGGCGGATATTGGCATTGCCATGGGCGGTGGCACGGATGTTGCGCTTGAGACGGCCGATGCCGCGGTGCTTCATGGCCGTGTGGGCGATGTCGCGCAGATGGTATCCCTGTCGCGTCGCACGATGCGCAATATCAAGCAGAATATTTCCATTGCGCTGGGGCTGAAGCTTGTCTTTCTCGTCACGACCATTCTGGGCATTACCGGCCTGTGGCCGGCCATTCTGGCGGATACGGGAGCGACGGTGCTTGTGACGCTGAATGCACTGCGCTTGCTTCGCAAATAAAGCAGTCAAGAATAAAATGAAGCAAAAGGCCGACAGGATTATATTGGTTGAGCTTTTTCCAGGCCTGGCTTTATTCAGCGTGTTTTGTAGGAGGGCAATCATTTGGTGGTAAAGTTCATCGATAATAGAATGCTCCATCTTTGCCATGATGCAGAGGGGAGAAGTCTCGATGAGCTTGTCTGTATTCAAGTTTTCGTATCAGAAAATTGCAAAAGGATTTGCCGCCGCCTTGTTGACCACGGGGCTGATTGCGTCTGAGACGGCGCTTGCATGGCACCAGCTTTGTTGTACCCATGGCCCATGGTTCACGTGTCTATGGCCGCACCATGGAATTTGCCTTTGAGATAGACTCAGCCTCATTGCCATTCCGCGCGGATTTGCCAGCGCGGCTGCGGCCCCTGACGGGAAATCCGGCAGGACATGAAAGGCCAAATATGCAGCCATGGGTATGAATGCTTTTGGCATTGCCGCACTTGCCGATGGCATGCATGAAAAGGGCTTGCTGCTGCGTCCTATGTTTTCCCGGTTATGCAGACCATACCGATCCGGCAAAGGCCAAGCCTGAAGAATCGCTTGCCCATGGGATTTCCTGACCAGGACGCTCGCCGATTTTGCAACCGTTGCGGAAGTGAAACAGGCGCTCAGCACCATTGCGGTGGTCAGTGCAGGCAGGCACGGATGGGGTTGCGCCACCGCTGCACTATAGGCTGCATGATGTGATGGACATTGATTGTCATCGAACCGCTCACTGATCGCTGAAGGTCTATGATAATCCGATTGCGTCATGACCAATGCGCCAAGCCTAGACCGGCATCTGACAGTGGCAGCGGCATGCCGGGGAGGTCGGACAACAGGCCGCCGCCTTCGCGTTTCATAGGCGCAACCGCCTATGTCATGATGGCAAAGCCGGTTGCCAGCGGGGATGAAAGCGTATGTCTGACCGAGCACCTGGTTCGATACGTTTGATATTCCAAAGGGCTGGCTACGCGATCTGAATACACCACTGGAATATACGCAGTGGTCAATGGTCGCCGACATGAAGAACAAGGCCCATTATGTCGAAACCCATGATGAGCAGGTGCTGCGCGGCGTCAGCTTCAGCGATATCGATCCGGCTGCGAAGGATCTGACAACCATCAGGCTGCAGCCGAAATTCCAGCCAGCTTCATTGGCTGAAAAGAAATAAAGATAGCATGAAGACACGGGCACGATTCAGGGCGCGGAATTGCGCCCTGTGCACTTCAGGCAGAAACACAAAGCGAAACTCATTCGCCGATCAGTTCGCGAATGCGTTCGCTGTGTTTCTTGCCGAATTCCAGATGCGCAGGGTTGATGTCCCGCAGTTCGTCAACCAGCTGTTCTTCTTCTGCGGCATCGGCAGCCGCAAGGCTGTTCATCAAGGCGAAATAGCCGATAATATAGTCGCGCGGCTTGACGCCTTCCGCGTTGAGAATTTCCATCACCTGCGGACGCGCCTGGATGCTGGCAACCATCTGGTCAAAAGACGGATTGGGGTCGCGTCCTTCCTCCTCGGTTGCGGAAAGCTGCATGGTTGCCAGCTTCTTGTGGATGTTCTCAAGCTTGGCAAGGAACGCATCCGTCAGTTTGAAATTATTGACTTCGGTCGGGATTGCCCTGGGGGCGAGGGTTAACAGATCTTCGGCATGCGCCATGCCTGAAGAGGCAGGAATGCCGGCAAGCGACAGGGCAAGCACAGTTGCAAGGCTTGATGCTTTCAACCGTAGGCGCTTTGTCATCTGATCTGACCTCATCACATGGAATATCGATATCACCGATATTGCACGCATAATCTTAAAATATATCTTTCTGTTTGCGGATTTCGGCAAAGACGATCTCATCCGCAGCACCCACAAGGCCAAGACGGTCGCGAATATTGCGGTCATGCCAGCGCAGGAACGGATTGGTTGCCAGTTCAAGCGCGATGGTCGAGGGCAGAGTCATGCGGTCATTGGCGCGCAACTGTGCGATTTCCCGCGCGCGTTCCCTCAGGGTCGCATTTTCAGGGTCAATGGTCAGCGCAAAGCGGGCATTGCCTTCGGTATATTCATGACCGCAATAAACCGCCGTATCGCCGGGCAGGGCGGCAAGACGCCTGAGCGATTCCAGCATCATGGCTGGCGTGCCTTCAAACAGACGGCCACAGCCCAATGCAAACAGCGTGTCGCCGGTAAAGACCACCTTGGCATCCGGGATATGGAAAGAGACTTCACCTGCCGTATGGCCGGGTGTGGCAATCACATTGACCATGAACTGGCCAAAGGGGAAGGTATCGCCATCGCGGACGGTGCGATCAATGCCGGGAATCTTATCCTTTTCGGCTTCCGGGCCGATGATGGTGAGGCCGAATTTTTCTTTCAGCGCCAGATTGCCATCGACATGGTCGAAGTGGTGATGGGTGGTGAAAATGAAATCGAGCGTCCAGCCGCGTCGCCGCAGGGCCGCTTCAATGGCAAGGGCGTCGGGCGCATCAATGGCTGCGGTGCAATTGCTTGCCGGGTCGTGGATCAGAACGCCATAATTGTCGCTGCGGCAGATGAACTGTTCAATGTCGAGCCGGGACATGGCCTTCCTCCCCATGGTCTATCTGGTTTCAGTATCTGGCAAGGTGTGTTTCTGGATAAGGGGCACCTGCAACAATGTGAAGATGATGGTGATCGGCATGTTGCCCCAAACCTTGAACGACACCCAGGCATCGGTCGAAAAATTGCGCCAGATGATTTCGTTCAGCACGGCCAGGAAAATGAAGAACAGGCCCCAGCGCAAGGTCAATTTGCGCCAGCCTTCGGCATCCAGCCGGAAGGCTGAATCAAAGACATAGCCCAGCAGGGATTTTCCGAACAGAAGGCCTCCCAGCAGGATGCCACCAAACAGGCTGTTGACGATGGTCGGCTTCATCTTGATGAAGGTGTCATTGTGCAGCCAGAGCGTCAGCGTGCCAAAGACCAGAACCACAATGCCGGATATGAGCGGCATGATCGGCAGTGTGCGCGTCATTGCCCATGAAATGGTAAGCGCGATGGTTGTCGCCGCCATGAACAGGGCCGTGGCCAGAAAGATCGGCGCGCCAAGGGCGGCAAGCAGCGGAAAACGCTCGATCAGCATTTCGCCGCGTGCATTGGCGAAGAAGAAGACGAGAAGAGGCCCAAGCTCCAGCGCCAGTTTCAACAATGGCGGGACTTCCTTGCGCTCCTGTTCGCTTTTTTCTGCCGGGTCGCTTTCAAAGATATGATTCTTCATCAGGCAACTCCTGCAATCGCGCGCGCAAAATCCCTGGCGGCAAAAGGTTCCAGATCGTCAATGCCTTCACCGACGCCGATGAAATAGACGGGCAGTTTGTGCTTGGCGGAAATCGCAACCAGAATGCCGCCGCGTGCCGTGCCGTCCAGCTTGGTCATGACAAGGCCGTTGACGCCTGCCACATTCTTGAAAATCTCGACCTGATTGAGCGCATTCTGGCCGGTCGTGGCATCAAGCGTCTGCAGCACGGTATGCGGTGCTTCCGGATCATGCTTGCCAAGCACGCGCACGATCTTGGCAAGTTCGTCCATCAGTTCGGCCTTGTTCTGCAGGCGGCCGGCTGTGTCGATGATCAGCACGTCGCTGCCGGCTTCCTTGGCCTTTTGCCAGGCATCATAGGCGAGGCTTGCCGCATCGGCGCCAAGTCTGGTCGACACAACCGGCGAGCCGGTGCGCTCACCCCAGATATGCAATTGCTCTATTGCCGCCGCACGGAACGTATCACCAGCGGCCAGCATGACTTTCAGCCCGCCTGCCGTCAGCTTGGCGGCAAGCTTGCCGATGGTCGTCGTCTTGCCGGTGCCATTGACACCAACCACCAGAATGACATGGGGTTTGTGCGAGAGATCAAGTTCCAGCGGCTTTGCCACAGGAGCCAGAACCTTTTCGATCTCGGCGCTCATGATGGCGCGCACTTCCTCGCTTGAAACATCCTTGCCATAGCGACCGGAGGCAAGTGCGTCGGTCACGCGCATGGCGGTTTCAAGGCCAAGGTCGGCCTGGATCAGCACATCTTCCAGATCCTGCAACGTGTCTTCATCCAGCTTGCGCTTGGTGAAGATGCTGCCAATCGATTCACTCAAATTGCTGGATGAACGCGCAAGACCGCGACGCAGGCGCTCAAACCATGAAAGCTTTGGTTCGGCAACGTGGGCAGCAGGTTCCTCTTCCTTGTGTTCCTCGACTGCCTTGGAAACCTTGACCTTTTTCGGCTTGGCAAGGTCATGGGTCTTTTCGGGCGCTGGTTCTGCTGTCGGCACAGGGATTTCAGTTTCCTGGATGGCCTTTGCTTCGACGGGCTGCTGTTCCGGCCCGGCCGGTTCAGGCTCCACGACTGGCGGCTGTTCGATCGGAATCTCAATCTCGGCAACCGGATGCACGGTTTCTGATGGCTCGCCGGCCTGTTCTTCAGCCGGGCTTGCGTCCGCAACCGGCACTGCATCTTCCCTTATTGCCGCGGCCGTTTCGGCCGGGCTTTCAGATGCAGCGTCGCTTGTCTCAACTGCGATGGTCTCAGGCGTGTCCTGATCGGCTGGTTTGTGCTCAACCTCCTTCTTGCCGAAGGAGAACATTTTCTTGATGAAACCGATTGCCATGAATACCGCTTCTTGAGAGTTCTTAAACTTCTTTAGGCCGTTACTGCCCGCGTGATGAGCTTTTCACCATCATTGCCCGTTACAATATGGTCAACAATCGTTCCGGGCAAACCTTCTTCGACGGCTGCAAGCGTAAAACCTTCCGTACGGGCAATACCTTCCTTTTCAATCAGGAGGCGCTGTCTTGTGCCCTGGAGTGCAGCAAGGTGTTTCTTGTAGGCCTGATCGCCGCAGGCGCGCAGGCGGGCCGCACGTTCCTTGACCACTTCACGGCGCACTTGCGGCATGCGCGCTGCCGGTGTGCCCTCGCGCGGGCTGTAGGGGAAGACATGCAGATGGGTGAGGCCGCACTCCTCAACGATTCTGAGCGAGTTTTCAAACATTGCTTCGGTTTCCGTCGGAAAACCGGCAATAATGTCTGCACCGAAGACAATATCGGGGCGAAGGGCGCGTACCGTTTCGCAGAAGCGGATGGAATCATCGCGCAGATGCCGTCGCTTCATGCGTTTCAGGATCATGTTGTCGCCTGACTGCAGTGACAGATGCAGATGCGGCATCAGGCGCTTTTCATTGGCAATGGCATCCATCAGATCATCATCGGCCTCGATGGAGTCGATGGACGACAGGCGCAGACGCTGCAGATCCGGCACCTGCGCCAGAATCGTCTTGACCAGTTTGCCAAGGCGCAGGTTTCCGGGCAGATCCGGGCCATAGGAAGTCATGTCCACGCCGGTCAGCACCACTTCGGCATAGCCATTGTCGACAAGGCGCCTGATCTGTTCCACCACGGCGCCCATCGGGACGGATCGCGAATTGCCGCGACCATAGGGGATGATGCAGAAGGTGCAGCGATGGTCGCAGCCATTTTGCACTTGCACGAAGGCGCGTGCACGGCCTTCAATGGCATCCACCATGTGGCTTGCCGTTTCACGCACTTCCATGATGTCGTTGACGCGCACCTTTTCAAACTGGTTCACGCCGAAATCCGGCAGCATGCGATAGGAATTGGCCTTCAGCTTTTCCTCATTGCCGAGGACCAGATCCACTTCTTCCATATTGGCGAAGTTTTGCGCCTCGGTCTGCGCTGCGCAGCCGGTGACAATGATGCGCGCATTGGGATTTTCACGCCGTGCCTTGCGGATGGCCTGACGCGCCTGACGCACGGCCTCGCTGGTTACGGCACAGGTGTTGAAGATGATGGCGCCATCCTCAAGCGTGCCAAGGCCTGCGGCATCCGCTTCCCGTTTCATCACCTCGGATTCATAGGTGTTGAGACGGCATCCGAATGTGACGATTTCGACCGCCATCAGGCTGCACCTCTGTCTGGTGAGGCAATGCGGCTCCATTCACCCGTTTCCGGGTCGAATATGCCGTCAAATTCCCATTCGGCCGGGCCGGTCATCATGACGTGATCGTCCTCGCGCCATTCAATCTTCAAGGGACCACCCGGAACGTTGACCGTCACCGTGCGTTGGGTGCGTCCGGTGCGTGCGGCAGAAACGGCGGCAGCACATGCCGCAGAGCCGCAAGCGCGCGTAAGGCCCGCGCCGCGCTCCCATGTACGCAGGTCAATCAGTTCCGGCGTGCGCACATGGGCGATGGATATATTGGCACGTTCCGGGAAGATCGGGTCATGTTCCAGGGCAGGGCCATATTCGTCCAGCGCATAGGACCAGACGTCATTATCAACCCAGAAGATTGCGTGCGGATTGCCCATGGAGACTATCGATGGTGATTTTAATACCGGCGCATCGGTCGGGCCTGCCTGCAGATCAATGGAGCGCGTGTCTGCAACCGCTGCTGCAAGGGGAATGTCCTGCCAGCCGAAACGCGGTATGCCCATGTCAACACTGATCAGACCATCTTCATGTTCGCTGGCGGTCAGGATTCCGGCGCGGGTTTCAAAGGTGAAATTGCGTTTGCCGCTTTCATTGGCAAGCCATTGTACGACACAGCGCGTACCATTGCCACAAGCCTGTGCTTCCGTGCCGTCGCAATTGATGATGGTGATGTAGTAATCGGTGCCGGGCGTGCGTGCATCATGGATGGCCATGATCTGGTCAAAGGCAGTATCGCTTTCGCCTGCCAGACGGATTGCAGCCTGCGCCGTGATGCAGTCGGCGCGCGCGCGCATGTCGGCAACGATGATCTGATTGCCGAGTCCGTTCATCTTAGCGAAATTTGCCTTGTTGGCCATGTCTGTCATGGTTCCGTTATGCTTCATCGCACCGGGCGACGAATGATCCTGATACAGCTTGTTTGGGCGACTATATGGAGGAAAACTCTGCAAATTGCCAGTACCGGGCGCAGCTTTCCGCCTGCATGGTGTGATCACGCTTTGGCGAAGAGATGAGGCAAAAACAGCACGGGTTGACGAAAATTGGTCGAGGAACGGAATGCGCCACAATTTTGCTTCGTGAAAATGTTGATTTTTTAACCATATAGCCATTTTATCGGTTCAATATCGTTCACATTACACCATCGATCCGCGGAAATCGGCGTTTCAAGCGCAGTTTCATGTTTCGCAGTCATGATGGGGCATAACGATGGATATGGAGAAGAATATGGGAGTTTCCGCGAAGAGCTTGCTCAGCCTGGCTGCTGTCGGGGTCATTCTGGCTGGTTGCCAGAGCGCCCGGATGGACGATTCCTATAGCCCGCCTATACCGTCTGCACCGGCAGCCCCTCTTGCGCCGGCACCTTCCGGCACGGTCCAGAAGGGAGATCTCAGCTCTCCGGCGACGTTCCCGGAAGCGCCGCAGACCAATCCGGCCGGTCAGCCGGGTGATACCCAGATTGCAAGCCTGCCACCCGCATCGGCTCCGGATCTGACGCCGGGCGCGGTTGCCGGCGTCTGGACGGCTTCGCTGGGCGGTCAGAGCTGCAAGATCGCAACGCCGCAGACCAAATATGGCCAGGGCTACCGCGCAGGTCCGCTGCGCTGCCCGGGCGAACTCGGCAATCTTGCCTCGTGGGCGGTCAATGGCAAACAGCTCACGCTTTATGATGGCGCGGGCGGCACCGTCGCAACGCTTTATGCCACCGGCCCAGGCAGCTTCAATGGCCAGACCAGCGGTGGTCAGGCGCTGACCCTTTCGCGCTAAGTCCTGCGTATTCTGTGCCGTCTTGATGGCGATATGAATCATTGCCTGCGCAATGCAGTTTGCGGCTGCCTTGCGCAATTTGCCTTGCGCAGAGCCTTGTGATCTGAAAATAGAGCCTGGCCATTGTCAGGCTCCATTTGTGCAAATTCATCGGAAGCAACCATGTCCTTTGACGGTCATCTGAAGGCATTCCCGTCTGTTCGCGAACATTATGATGCAATGGTTGCGGCTGGCGAGGTCAATCTTGACCCGGCCCAGCTGGAACTGACCGAGCGCTATGACAGGCTGATAGAAGACATCTGCACTGTGCGTCTGTCGCGCAAGTCGAGCGCATTGGGCTGGCTGTTTGGCCGGCGCAAGGCATTGGCAGCGGCAGTGAAGGGGCTTTATGTGCATGGCGAGGTTGGCCGCGGCAAGACCATGCTGATGGACATGTTTTTCCGGCTTCTGCCGATCGAACGCAAGCGCCGCGCCCATTTCAATGATTTCATGGCCGATGTGCATGAACGCATCTATGCGCATCGTCAGGCGCACAAGCGCGGCGAGACCAAACAGGACGATCCGATTCCACCCGTTGCCGATGCGCTGAGCACGGAATCCTGGGTTCTGTGTTTTGATGAATTCACTGTCACCGACATTGCCGATGCGATGATCCTGTCACGTCTGTTCAAGGCCTTGTTCGAACGGGGCGTGGTGCTGATCGCAACATCGAACGTGGCGCCCGACAATCTCTATCGCGATGGACTCAATCGCCAGCTCTTCCTGCCTTTCGTGGACATTCTCAAGGCGCATGTCGACGTGATCAATCTCGATTCACGCACCGATTACCGTCTGGAAAAACTCGATCGCCAGCCAGTCTATCTGACGCCGCTCAATGCGGAAACGCGCCAGCGCATGGATGCGGCCTGGCAGGCGCAGAAGAATGGTGCAGAAGAACGGCCGGATGTTATTCACATCAAGGGGCGCGACATTGAAATTCGCCATGCGGTTCCGGGTGCTGCTCGCTTCAGTTTTGAGGAGCTTTGCGGCAATCCGCTGGGCGCGTCGGATTATATTGCGATCGTGAAGCGCTATCCGACGCTGTTTGTCGATGATGTGCCGGTGCTTGATCATGCACGCCGCAATGAGGCCAAGCGCTTCATCCTGCTCATCGATGTTCTCTATGACAATCATGCGCGTCTGTTCATTTCGGCAGAGGCACAGCCGGAAAAGCTCTATATCGCCCGTTCCGGCACGGAAGCCTTTGAATTTGATCGCACCGCCTCGCGTCTGTTTGAAATGCAGAGCGCGGAATATCTCGACGCCATCGCCGACAGGGCTACCGCCTGAAAACCGTGATTTGACGCTTTTGTAGCGACATTATAAAATTGTCTGGTCAACAGTTGCACACCTCATCAAGCCCTGGAGGTTTTGGGAGGTCAGGTAAGTGCCCGGGAGGCGGGTCGGATCCGTTTCCGGCATCGGCTGCGGGAGATGCGGGTTGCGCCTTGAGCATGTATCCGTGATGGCTGCCATTGCAGCCAGGCTGCAACCCTTAGCTTTGTCTGAAGATCTGCCGCCATTTGGTGATGCGATGGCGGAGAGCTGGATTTTGCCTCTATTTTGCTGCAAAAATTGACGTTTACGTAAGAAAATATAATTCTAAACGATTGAAAATATTGATCATAAAATAATGAGTTGTTTTTCTTTCAAAAGAGGCATATCTCGCATCTTCAGCGCGTAGGCGTTTCCGGGGAGGAAACCGGAGGGCTTCATGCGTTTCTGGATCGAATTTTGAGGAAAGAAACAATCATGGCACGCAACAAGATTGCCCTCATCGGCTCTGGCATGATCGGCGGCACGCTCGCTCATCTTGCTGGCCTGAAGGAACTGGGCGACGTCGTCCTTTTTGATATTGCGGAAGGTCTTCCGCAGGGCAAGGGGCTGGATATCGCTGAATCTTCCCCGGTTGATGGCTTCGATGCAAAATATGTCGGCGCCAACGATTATGCAGCCATTGAAGGTGCAGATGTTGTTATCGTCACCGCAGGCGTGCCGCGCAAGCCGGGCATGAGCCGCGACGACCTTCTGGGCATCAATCTCAAGGTGATGGAACAGGTTGGCGCAGGCATCAAGAAATATGCTCCGAACGCTTTCGTCATCTGCATCACCAACCCGCTCGACGCGATGGTCTGGGCGCTGCAGAAGTTCTCCGGCTTGCCGGCCAGCAAGGTTGTCGGCATGGCTGGCGTTCTGGACTCCGCCCGCTTCCGTTACTTCCTCGCCGAAGAATTCAATGTTTCGGTTGAAGATGTCACCGCATTCGTTCTTGGTGGTCACGGCGACACCATGGTTCCGCTTGCCCGTTACTCGACCGTTGCCGGCATTCCGCTGCCGGATCTGGTCAAGATGGGCTGGACCAGCCAGGACAAGCTCGACAAGATCATCCAGCGCACCCGTGATGGTGGCGCAGAAATCGTTGGTCTGCTCAAGACCGGTTCTGCCTTCTATGCACCGGCCGCCTCGGCCATCGCAATGGCTGAATCCTATCTCAAGGACAAGAAGCGCGTCATGCCGGTCGCCGCTCAGCTCAATGGCGAATATGGCGTGAAGGACATGTATGTCGGCGTTCCGGTTGTCATTGGTGCAAATGGCGTTGAACGCGTCATCGAAATCGATCTCAACAAGGAAGAAAAAGAACAGTTCGACAAGTCGGTTGCATCTGTCGCAGGTCTTTGCGAAGCCTGCATCGGTATTGCACCGTCCCTGAAATAATCTCCTGACAAGGCCGGTATCTGCGGGCGCAGGTTCCGGCCTTTTCCGGCTGTCAATCCGTACCGGTACGTAAACGCACCGGGAAACTGCAGAGGGCAACCAGATGAACATTCATGAATACCAGGCCAAGCGCCTGCTGCACAGTTACGGCGCACCAATCGCCAATGGTGTAGCTGTCTATTCCGTCGAACAGGCGGAAGAGTGGGCAAAGACGCTTCCAGGACCGCTTTATGTCGTAAAGAGCCAGATCCATGCTGGCGGCCGCGGCAAGGGTAAGTTCAAGGAACTCGGACCAGATGCAAAGGGCGGTGTCCGCCTGGCGAGATCGATCGAGGAAGTGGTTGCCAATGCCAAGGAAATGCTCGGCAATACGCTGGTCACCAAGCAGACCGGCCCTGCTGGCAAGCAGGTAAACCGCCTTTACATCGAAGACGGTGCCGACATTGATCGCGAACTCTATCTCTCGCTTCTGATCGACCGCAGCGTTGGCCGTCCGGCCTTCGTCGTTTCGACCGAAGGCGGCATGGATATTGAAACCGTTGCCGAGGAGACCCCGGAAAAGATCGTGACGCTTGCGATCAATCCGGCAACCGGCGTGACCGAAGAAGACGCCAACAAGCTCGCCGATGCGCTGAAGCTTGAAGGCGAGGCACGCGAAGACGGTCTGAAGCTGTTCCCGATCCTCTACAAGGCCTTCACCGAAAAGGACATGAGCCTTCTGGAGATCAACCCGCTGATCGTCATGAAGAATGGTCGCCTGCGCGTTCTCGACGCCAAGGTTTCGTTCGACAACAACGCCCTGTTCCGTCATCCGGACATCGTTGAACTGCGCGACCTGACCGAAGAAGATCCGAAGGAAGTTGAAGCTTCGAAATATGACCTCGCCTATGTTGCGCTCGACGGCAATATCGGCTGTATGGTCAATGGCGCCGGTCTGGCCATGGCAACCATGGACATCATCAAGCTCTATGGCGCAGAGCCTGCCAACTTCCTCGATGTTGGCGGCGGCGCTTCCAAGGAGAAGGTGACGGCTGCATTCAAGATCATCACGGCTGATCCGGCTGTGAAGGGCATTCTGATCAACATCTTCGGCGGCATCATGAAGTGCGATGTCATTGCTGAAGGCGTGATCGCTGCCGTCAAGGAAGTTGGCCTCAAGGTTCCGCTTGTTGTCCGTCTCGAAGGCACCAATGTCGATCTCGGCAAGAAGATCATCAACGAGTCTGGCCTGAATGTCATTTCGGCTGACGATCTCGATGATGCGGCGAAGAAGATCGTCGCTGCAGTGAAGGGGGCTTAAGGCATGGCCATTCTCGTAAACAAGGACACCAAGGTTCTCGTACAGGGCCTGACCGGCAAGACCGGCACTTTCCACACCGAACAGGCGCTTGCCTATTACGGCACGCAGATGGTTGGTGGTATTCATCCGAAGAAGGGTGGCGAAACCTGGACCGGCTCCAAGGGTGAAACGCTGCCGATCTTTGCCTCCGTTGCCGAAGGCAAGGAACGCACCGGTGCAACCGCTTCCGTGATCTATGTTCCGCCTGCAGGTGCTGCAGAGGCAATCATCGAGGCAATCGATGCGGAAATTCCGTTCATCGTGTGCATCACCGAAGGCATTCCGGTCATGGACATGGTTCGCGTCAAGGAACGTCTCGACCGCTCGAATTCGCGTCTGCTTGGCCCGAACTGCCCAGGCATCCTGACCCCTGAAGAATGCAAGATCGGCATCATGCCGGGCAACATCTTCAAGAAGGGTTCTGTTGGCGTCGTTTCGCGTTCCGGCACGCTCACCTATGAGGCCGTGTTCCAGACCTCTAATGAAGGTCTCGGCCAGACCACGGCTGTCGGTATCGGCGGCGACCCGGTCAAGGGCACCGAGTTCATCGACATTCTGGAAATGTTCCTGGCGGATGACGAAACCCAGTCGATCGTCATGATCGGTGAAATCGGCGGTTCGGCTGAAGAAGAAGCTGCACAGTTCATCAAGGACGAGGCCAAGCGTGGCCGCAAGAAGCCAATGGTTGGCTTCATCGCTGGCCGTACGGCTCCGGCCGGACGCACCATGGGCCATGCCGGCGCCGTGATCTCCGGCGGCAAGGGCGGTGCAGAAGACAAGATCGAAGCCATGGAATCGGCTGGCATCCGCGTTTCGCCGTCGCCGGCTCAGCTTGGCAAGACGCTGGTTGAAGTTCTCAAGGGCTGAGACCAGATATAAGTGAATGATCCCGGTGGCGGCGCGAGCCGCCGCCGGGTTTGATATAAGGGGTATGATGCCCACGGAGGCGTAAGCTGTCTCCGGTTTGAAAGATTTTCGCCCGGGCTGTAGGCGGTTCCGCCCAGGCGGCAAAGGATCAGTCCGATCCTCCGCAAAATGAGCCGCTGATAAGGAGACGGAGCATTGCTCCGGGTAGGCTATGGCAAGGCAGGAAGAAGCCAACGACGTTTTCGCCCTCACCTCGTTCCTCTATGGCGGTAACGCTGATTATATTGAGGAGCTCTACGCCCGCTTCGAAGACGATCCGAATTCGGTCGCTCCAGAATGGCGCGAGTTCTTTGCAAGTCTCGGAGACAATCCCGAAGACGTGAAGAAAAACGCCCAGGGTGCCTCCTGGGAGCGCAAGAATTGGCCAATCGCAGAAAATGGTGAACTGGTTTCCGCGCTCGATGGCAACTGGGCTGAAGTCGAAAAACACGTGACCGACAAGCTCAAGGGTAAGGCTGCCAAGGGAGAAGCCAAGGGGGCTTCCGGCGCGCCGCTCACCGCTGAGGAGATTGCCCGGGCTGCACGTGACAGCGTTCGCGCCATCATGATGATCCGCGCCTATCGTATGCGCGGCCATCTGCACGCCAATCTCGATCCACTGGGTCTGGCTGAAAAGCCAAATGACCATAATGAGCTGGAACCATCGACCTATGGTTTCACGCCGGCTGATTATGATCGCAAGATCTTCATCGATAATGTGCTCGGTCTTGAATATGCGACCGTGCCGGAAATGCTCGATATACTGAAGCGCACCTATTGCGGTACGATCGGCGTTGAATTCATGCACATTTCCGATCCGGCCGAAAAGGCATGGATTCAGGAACGTATCGAAGGCCCGGACAAGAAGGTTGCCTTCACGCCGGAAGGCAAGAAGGCCATTCTGGCCAAGCTGATCGAGGCTGAAGGTTTCGAACAGTTCCTCGACGTCAAGTACAAGGGCACCAAACGCTTTGGTCTGGATGGCGGTGAATCGCTCATCCCGGCGCTTGAACAGATCATCAAGCGCGGCGGCCAGCTTGGCCTGAAGGAAGTCGTGCTCGGCATGGCGCACCGCGGTCGTCTCAACGTGCTGTCGCAGGTCATGGGCAAGCCGCACCGCGCAATCTTCCATGAGTTCAAGGGCGGTTCGTTCGCGCCTGACGATGTGGAAGGTTCGGGCGATGTGAAGTACCACTTGGGTGCTTCGTCCGACCGTGAATTTGATGGCAACAAGGTTCACCTGTCGCTGACGGCAAACCCGTCGCACCTTGAAATCGTCAATCCGGTTGTCATGGGCAAGGCCCGCGCCAAGCAGGATCTGCTGGTTGGCCGTACCCGCGACGACATGGTACCGTTGACGGAGCGCGCAAAGGTTCTGCCGCTGCTCATCCATGGTGACGCCGCATTTGCCGGTCAGGGCGTTGTTGCCGAATGTCTTGGCCTGTCTGGTCTGCGCGGCCATCGCGTTGCCGGTACGGTTCACTTCATCATCAACAACCAGATCGGTTTCACCACCAATCCGGCCTTCTCGCGCTCGTCGCCATATCCGTCCGACGTTGCGAAGATGGTTGAAGCACCGGTATTCCACGTCAATGGTGATGATCCGGAAGCCGTTGTTTTCGCCGCCAAGGTTGCGACCGAATTCCGCATGACCTTCCACAAGCCGGTCGTTGTGGACATGTTCTGCTATCGCCGCTTCGGTCACAATGAAGGCGACGAGCCGTCCTTCACCCAGCCGCTGATGTACAAGGCGATCCGTTCGCACAAGACCACGGTTCAGATCTATGGCGAAAAGCTGATCGCCGAAGGTCTGATCACGCAGGCCGACATTGATCGCATGCGTGCCGAATGGCGTGAAAAGCTCGAAGCCGAATTCGAGGCCGGCCAGACCTACAAGCCGAACAAGGCTGACTGGTTCGACGGCGCATGGGCAGGTCTGCGCGCAGCCGACAATGCTGACGAACAGCGCCGCGGCAAGACCGCCGTTCCGATGAAGACGCTGAAGGAAATCGGCAGGAAGCTGGTTGAGGTTCCGCAGGGCTTCAATGTCCACCGCACCATCCAGCGCTTCCTCGACAACCGCGCCAAGATGATCGAAACCGGCGAGGGCATCGACTGGGCAACGGCTGAAGCTCTGGCCTTCGGTTCGCTGGCGCTTGAAGGTCATCCGATCCGCCTGTCGGGTCAGGACGTTGAACGCGGCACCTTCTCGCAGCGTCACAGCGTTCTCTATGACCAGGTCACACAGGAACGCTACATCCCGCTGAACAATCTTCAGAAAGGGCAGGCGATTTACGAAGCCATCAACTCGATGCTTTCGGAAGAAGCCGTGCTTGGCTACGAATATGGCTATTCGCTGTCCGATCCGCGTGCGCTGGTGCTGTGGGAAGCCCAGTTCGGCGACTTCGCAAACGGTGCGCAGGTCGTGTTCGACCAGTTCATTTCGTCGGCTGAAAGCAAGTGGCTGCGCATGTCGGGTCTGGTCTGCCTTCTGCCGCATGGTTATGAAGGCCAGGGTCCGGAACATTCCTCGGCACGACTGGAACGTTATCTGCAGCTGTGCGCTGAAGACAACATGCAGGTCGCAAACTGCACGACGCCAGCCAACTACTTCCATATCCTGCGTCGCCAGCTGAAGCGCGACTTCCGCAAGCCGCTGATCCTGATGACGCCGAAGTCGCTGCTGCGCCACAAGCGCGCCGTATCGACGCTGGCTGAACTGTCGGGCGAGTCTTCGTTCCATCGTCTGCTGTGGGACGATGCGCAGTACAACAAGGAAGGCGATGAGGGCATCAAGCTCGTCAAGGACGCCAAGATCCGTCGGGTCGTCCTGTGTACGGGCAAGGTCTATTACGATCTGTTCGAAGAACGCGAAAAGCGTGGTATTGATGATATCTACCTCCTGCGCGTTGAACAGCTCTATCCGTTCCCGGCCAAGGCGCTCATCAATGAATTGTCGCGCTTCCGTCAGGCGGAAATCGTCTGGTGCCAGGAAGAGCCAAAGAACATGGGTGCGTGGTCGTATATCGATCCGTATCTGGAATGGGTTCTGGCCCATATCGACGCCAAGCATAAGCGCGTGCGCTACACCGGCCGCCCGGCTGCTGCATCGCCTGCAACTGGCTTGATGTCGAAGCATCTTGCACAGCTCGCTGCTTTCCTTGAGGATGCGCTGGGCTCATAATGCCAGCCAGAACCGCTACGAACCATAGACTTAAGATCAACGGAAGATAAAACCATGGCTACCGAAATCCGCGTACCAACGCTTGGAGAGTCCGTTACCGAGGCAACCATCGGCAAGTGGTTCAAGAAGGTTGGCGACGCCATTGCCGCCGATGAACCGCTGGTGGAACTGGAAACCGACAAGGTGACCGTCGAAGTTCCGGCACCAGCTGCCGGTGTTCTGGCGGAAATCACCGCCAAGGAAGGCGACACTGTCGGCGTTGGGGCGCTGCTCGGTCAGATTTCCGGCGATGCAGCCGCCGCTGCCGCCGCACCGAAAGCAGCTGAAGCGCCAGCTGCCGCAGCCCCTGCAGCGGCTGCTGCGCCTGTTGCTTCGGCATCGTCTGGCCCGGCCATGCAGCCGGCCCCTGCCGCAGCGAAGCTTCTGGCTGAAAGCGGCCTTTCGGCTGCTCAGGTTGAAGGCACCGGCAAGCGCGGCCAGATCCTGAAAGGTGATGTGCTCAATGCAATCGCCAAGGGCATTTCGGCTGCTCCGGCTGCCGCCCCGGCTGCCGCACGTCCGGCTTCCCCGGCTGAGGATGCAGCCCGCGAAGAACGCGTGAAGATGACCCGTCTGCGCCAGACGATCGCAAAGCGCCTGAAGGATGCCCAGAACACGGCTGCAATGCTCACGACTTTCAACGAAGTCGACATGAGCGCCGTCATGGATCTGCGCAAGCGTTACAAGGACGTGTTCGAGAAGAAGCATGGCGTCAAGCTTGGTTTCATGGGCTTCTTCACCAAGGCTGTCACCCATGCCCTGAAGGAACTGCCGGCCGTTAACGCTGAAATCGACGGCACCGACATCATCTACAAGAACTTCGCCCATATCGGCATGGCTGTCGGTACGGACAAGGGTCTGGTTGTTCCGGTTATCCGTGATGCCGACCAGATGTCGATTGCCGAAATCGAAAAGGAACTGGCCCGTCTGGCAAAAGCTGCGCGTGAAGGCACGTTGTCGATGGCCGACATGCAGGGTGGAACGTTTACCATTACCAATGGTGGCGTTTACGGTTCGCTGATGTCCACGCCGATCCTGAATGCGCCGCAGTCGGGCATTCTCGGCATGCACAAGATCCAGGAACGTCCGGTCGTCGTTGGTGGCCAGATCGTCATCCGTCCGATGATGTATCTTGCCCTGTCCTATGACCACCGCATCGTTGACGGCAAGGAAGCCGTGACCTTCCTCGTCCGCGTCAAGGAAAGCCTGGAAGATCCGGAACGCCTCGTCCTCGATCTCTGATTCATGACAGAGTAGCCTGCCCGGCATCTGGCCGGGCAGGTTTTATCGCAGTTCCAGGAAAAGTGGGTACCGGTTTTCGTTCGGAGCTGTGAAAACAAGATGTTTGGGCAACCGGAGTTGAATTTGGAACCAGCCCTTTTCTCTTCGCCGCCATATCTGACGCTTGTCGGATGGAGTGTTGTTCTGCTGGCGATTCATATCGTTCTGCAAAGCACGCTGGCGACACGGGAACTTGGTCTTGACTGGAATGCCGGGCCACGTGACGGGGGGCTGAAGCCGCAGGGAATCCTGGCCGGACGTGCGGCGCGGGCATTCAATAATTTCCGCGAGACATATCCAGCCTTTCTGGCGCTTGCTCTGGCACTTGCGATCAGGGACAATGCGCCGGCATGGGGCATTCATGGCGCCTGGGCGTGGTTCATTTGCCGCTTTGCCTATATTCCGCTCTATCTTGCGGGCATTCCCTATATCCGTTCACTGGTCTGGCTTGGTTCAATGGCGGGATTGGCGGTCATGTTCGTGGCGCTGATCCAGTAGATTGCAGCGGATCAAAGGCATTCAGCGAGGACGCGATGCATTCCTATCTGTTTGAGCTTGCATCCTTGATGGCCATCTTCGCTCTTGCCGTCGTTTCGCCGGGTGCTGATCTGGCCATGGTGATACGCCAGTCTCTGGTACATGGACGGCGCGAGGCGGTCATCACCAGTTTCGGCATCGGCACGGCCCTGATGATGCATGTCACATATACGGTGCTTGGCCTGGGACTGATCATTTCGCAGTCCATCTATCTGTTCAATATCGTCAAATGGTGCGGTGTTGCCTATCTCGTCTTTATCGGGGTGAAGGCGCTCAAGGCTGGCACGGCAAAGATTGATGTTGAGGTGCCGGCGGTGCTGCCACGCAAAAAGCAGAGTATCGTGAAGGCCTTCAGCCTGGGTTTTGCGGCGAATGCGCTCAATCCGAAAGCCGTGTTTTTCTTCCTGTCGATCTTCTCGACGGTTGTGAGTGTTCACACACCAACCGAAGTGAAACTCGGTTATGGTATTGTCATGGCCATGACGCTGATCCTGTGGTTCGTTGGTGTGAGCTGTTTCATGACAACGCCGAAAATGCGTGCTGTCTTTACGCGGGCATCAAAATGGATCGACAGAACCAGCGGTGTTGTCTTCATCGCATTGGGGATGAAACTGGCTACGGAAAAGGCTATGTAAGCAATAGCGTCGGGTAGTCTTGGATCTCAGGATTCGCTGCTGGCAATGGTTGAGGAGACCGACAGATGAATGCTACGAAAAGGCTCATGAAGGTTACTGCGGCAACTGCCGTTGCGCTTTCGCTGTTCTCGTCGGTTGTGCAGGCTGCCTGCACGCAGAGTCGCGCCATCTATCAGGATCATGATGATACTTATGAGCTGACATTCCGGCCGCAGCAGGAAAATTCGCTTAAAATGTCACCGGCGCCAACCAATGAGTTCACCATTACGGTCAAAGACAAGCCGGAATTCAAACTGTCTGGCGTCGTTGTCTGGCCTGAGGAGGGCATTGCACGCCCCTATGCGCTGGTGACTTTCAATTGCAAGGGCAATGGGAGCAATCCTGAAGACCTGGATGATTGCAGCGTTTGGCAAAATGTCGTCTATGCACTGAAGGATGGGGCGGAGGCAGGGCTTTTGCCAAAGGGCGACGAGCCAGCAGCCCAGGCAATCCTGTTGCCGGATCTGGTGACGGCGCTCGATGGCTATGATTTCGGTGCGGCAAAACCGGAAAAGATGCTGCAATGGGAAGTATTCCGCTTTCGGGGATGTATGCCGGAAGACGAATGAAAAGGTGAAGGAATTGCATGATCCGCCTTGCGGTCATGCCGTCTGTTTGAATGAATGTGCGGATTGGTTCTGCTGATCCCAATAAGACAAGAGAAGAAGGAAAAATCGATGTCTTACGATGTGGTTGTCATCGGCACAGGCCCTGGCGGATATGTCGCCGCAATCAAGGCTGCCCAGCTTGGTCTTTCGGTTGCTGTTGTGGAAAAGCGTAAAACCTTTGGCGGCACCTGTCTCAATGTCGGCTGCATCCCGTCCAAGGCATTGCTGCATGCTTCGGAAGTCTATGCAGAAGCCGCCCATTCATTCGATGCGCTTGGCGTTGAAGTCGGCGCGCCAAAGCTCAATCTGGCCAAGATGCAGGCGCACAAGGACGCGACCGTGAAGGCCAATGTCAGTGGCGTTGAATTCCTGTTCAAGAAGAACAAGATCACCCCTTACATCGGCACCGGCAAGATCCTCGCCAAGGGCAAGGTTGCAGTGACCGCGGAAGATGGCTCGGTTCAGGAAATCGAAGCGAAGAACATCATCATTGCAACCGGTTCGGATGTGGCCGGCATTCCGGGCGTCAATGTCGAAATTGACGAGAAGGTCATCGTTTCTTCAACCGGGGCACTTGCCTTTGACAAGGTTCCGGAAAGCCTGGTCGTTGTTGGCGGCGGCGTCATTGGTCTGGAACTTGGCTCTGTCTGGTCGCGCCTTGGCGCCAAGGTTACGGTTGTCGAATATCTCGACAAGGTCCTGGGCACGATGGATGGTGAAGTCTCCAAGCAGTTCCAGCGCCTGATGGAAAAGCAGGGCATGACCTTCAAGCTGTCCGCCAAGGTTACCGCTGTTGAAAAGGCTGGCAAGGGAGCGAAGGTGACCTTCGAGCCGGTCAAGGGTGGCAATGCCGAAACCATTGAAGCCGATGCCGTTCTGATCGCAACCGGCCGCCGTCCTTACACGGATGGTCTGGGCCTGCAGGAAGCTGGCATTGCCGTTGATGAACGCGGCCGCGTGGCGATTGACGATCATTGGCGTACCAATGTCGAAGGCATTTATGCCATTGGCGACGTGGTCAAGGGCCCGATGCTGGCGCACAAGGCCGAAGACGAAGGCATTGCCGTTGCCGAAATCATTGCCGGTCAGGCCGGCCACGTGAATTTCGACGTCATTCCGGGTGTTGTCTATACGCAGCCGGAAGTGGCCTCGGTTGGCAAGACCGAAGAAGAACTGAAAGCCGCCGGTATTGAATACAAGGTCGGCAAGTTCCCATTCACCGCCAATGGTCGTGCGCGTGCCATGCTGCATACGGATGGCTTTGTGAAGATTCTGGCCGACAAGGCAACGGATCGCGTTCTGGGTGCGCATATTCTCGGTTACAATGCCGGTGAAATGATCCACGAGCTGGCCGTTCTGATGGAATTTGGCGGTTCTTCGGAAGATCTGGCCCGCACCTGCCATGCACATCCGACCATGTCGGAAGCCGTGCGTGAATCGGCCCTGGCAACCTTTGCCAAGCCGATCCACATGTAATCGGCTCTCAAATTCCAGAATGTCCAGGCCCGCTTCATGCGGGCCTTTTCCATTGGCCGTGTTCAGGCGCGCGGATGCGCCCTGTCATAGATGTCCAGCAGTCTTTGCGTATCGACGCCGGTATAGACCTGCGTGGTGGACAGGCTGGCATGGCCAAGCAGTTCCTGGATTGTGCGCAGATCTCCGTCACGGCCGAGCAGATGGGTGGCGAAGGAATGGCGCAGCGCATGGGGCGTGGCGTTGTCTGGAAGGCCAAGGGCTCCGCGCATTTTCTGCATTTCGCGCTGGATGATGGCCTGGTGCAGCACGCCGCCCCTGGCGCCGCGAAACAGCGGCTTGTCCGCTGACAGATCATAGGGACAAAGCCTGCGATATTCATTCACCGCGCGATGCACTACAGGCAATATGGGCACCAGACGTGATTTTCCGCCTTTGCCCTTGATGGTGATGGAGGCTTCTGTCGGATCACGCAGTGCATCGCCCATCAGGCCAAGCGCTTCGGAAATGCGCAGGCCGCAACCATAAAGCAGCGTCAGCACGGCGGCATTGCGCGCTGCGATCCATGGTTCTTCGGCCGTCTGACTGTCAAATTCGACCACACGTTTTGCGTCTTCGGCCGTCAGCGGTTTGGGCAGGGATTTGGGTTGGCGCGGCGCACGTATGGCGCTGGCACCGGCGGCATTGGCAAGCCCGCGCCGTTCAAGATGGCGCAGGAGTGAGCGCACGCCGGCAAGCTCCCGGCCAAGCGTTCTGGCACCTACCCCCTCATTGCGACGGCTGGCAAGGAAGGAGCGCAGATCCGCCACGCGCAGGCTGGAGACGTCTTTCAGCGCAGGCGGCTTGCCCAAGTGGCTGGTCAGGAAAATCAGGAACTGCCGCGTGTCGCGTTCATAGGCGGTGATCGTATTGGCCGACAGACGGCGCGTATCCTTCAGCGTTTTCAGCCATTCCTCACGCGCCGCGGCAAGGTCAGGCCGGGCGGGAATCAGGATTTCATTTGCTGTGGTCATGGGTCTGAGCCAGTACTTCAAACATTGTTCCGGCAGTCTGACAGGGATAAGTTACTGTCCGGTTGCATTTGACAGAGTGCAAGGCAAGTATTTTTGTTGGCGCGACGCATTGAATTCGCTAAGCGAAGAAACCAGCAAAGCCAGAAGAAGGTTCATCATGCCCGGTCTCGAAAATCCGCTCCTGCTTGCTGTCATTGGTGGAGCGCATGGCACGCGTGGCGAAGTGCGGGTAAAGCCCTTTACCGCCGATCCGCTTGCGATTGCCGATTATGGTCTGCTCTATGACAAGCAGGGCAGAAGCTATGAAATCCTTGAGGTGCGCCCGTCCAAGAAGGTCGTGATCGTGCGCTTCAAGGGCATCAATGACCGCAATGCGGCTGAACTGCTGAATGGGATGGAGCTGTTCATCGACCGCTCGCAGCTTCCCGATGATGAGCTGGAAGAAGATGAATATTACCAGACTGACCTGATCGGGTTGGAAGCCTTTGATGCGACGGGCAAGTCGTGGGGAGTGATCAGTGCGCTGTTTGACTTTGGCGGCGGCGATCTGATAGAGCTTACCGAAAAAGGCAAGCGTCCGATGCTGATCCCCTTCACTGAAGCTGCCGTGCCGGAAATCGATTTTGAAAAGGGAACGATTCTGGTCGAACCCTATGCCGCTGGTCTGATTTCGGATGACGATATTGAAGAAGAGCGTCGACTGGGCAAGAAGCCGGGCAAGGCATGACATCACAGGCTGGAAACAATGCAGGCAAGGACGCATTTCATGCTTCCGTTCTGACCCTTTACCCGGAAATGTTTCCGGGGCCGCTTGGCATTTCGCTGGCAGGCAAGGCCCTGAATGAAGGCTTATGGAAGCTTGACACCGTGCAGATCCGTGATTTTGCCCAAGACAGGCATCGCATGGTCGATGACACGCCGTCTGGCGGCGGAGCGGGCATGGTGATGAAGGCCGATGTCGTTGCACGTGCGCTGGATTCGGTTGCCGATGAGCGGCCGATGCTGCTGATGACGCCGCGCGGCAAGCGGCTGACGCAGGGCCGTGTGCGCGAACTGGCTGATGGCCCCGGCGCAATCATTCTGTGCGGACGTTTCGAAGGCGTTGATGAACGCGTGATCGAGGCCCGCAATCTCGAAGAAGTGTCGATTGGCGATTACATCCTGTCTGGTGGCGAGACAGCGGCCATAGTCCTGCTCGATGCGGTCGTGCGGCTTATTCCGGGGGTGATGGGCAATCGGGAATCGGGCGAGACGGAAAGCTTTGAAACCGGGCTTCTGGAACATCCGCATTATACCCGTCCGCAGGTATGGGAGGGGCGGTCGATCCCTGAGGTACTGACATCGGGCAATCATGGAGCGATCGCAAAATGGCGTCTGGAACAATCAGAGCGCATCACAAGGGAGCGCCGACCGGATCTCTGGGCGGCTTATGAGAGGAGCAAACAAAAGTGAATCTGATCCAGCGTCTGGAAAGTCTGTCACTGGCGCTGATGGCGCTCGGTGCCTATTGGGTGAGTGGTGCAAGCTGGTGGCTGTTTGCCATTTTCATTCTGGCGCCGGATCTGTCCTTCCTTGCCTATCTGAAAGATGCCCGGTTCGGGGCCATCATCTATAATATCTGCCATAGCTGGATTGGTGTTGTGCTTCTGGCTGTACTTGGCTGGTTCATGAGCTGGCCGATCTGCCATTTGCTTGCGCTGATCTGGGCGGTGCATATCGGCGTTGATCGCGCACTTGGCTTTGGGTTGAAATATGATACCGGCTTCCGCGATACGCATCTTGGCAGGATTGGCAGATAGGATACGGAAAGCACGCTTTTGCTGCTGTCTATTGATTCATGCGCGGCAATGGTGTATTGCCCCGGCCAGTTGGGTCACGTCCCGACATCCGCAAACCAATAAATGGTGTAACGCTCCTGCCTGAATGGCATAGTCGAACGGCGATCAATGCTGGGCGACAAGCGTAGAGCGCTCTGGCTGTTTGAAAAGAACTCAAGAAGGAGTACGACGATGACCGATATCATTCGTCAGCTTGAAGCCGAACAGGCAGCAAAGATCGAAGCAAAGCGCAAGCTTCCGGATTTCCAGCCAGGTGACACGGTTCGTGTTCAGGTTCGCGTTACCGAAGGTTCGCGTACCCGCGTTCAGGCCTATGAAGGCGTCTGCATTGCCCGTTCGGGTGCTGGCATCAACGAAAACTTCACCGTTCGCAAGATTTCCTACGGCGAAGGCGTTGAACGCGTATTCCCGGTCTACTCGCCGATCGTTGAAGGCGTTGAAGTTGTCCGTCGCGGTAAGGTACGCCGTGCGAAGCTTTACTACTTGCGTGGTCTGACTGGTAAGGCTGCCCGTATTTCCGAGAAGAAGGACAACCGCACCAAGGCTGAACGCGAAGGTGACAGAAAGGCCGCTGCTGCAGCTGCTGCCGCCAAGGACGCTGCTGAATAAGTCTCAGGCGTTGCCTGACTTTCAGTTTTCATGAAGGGCGGCCTTGGCCGCCCTTTTTCTCGCATGGCTGACATGATCCGTGCGGTCTTGCCGTGGACCGATCCATCTTGTCAGGATGTGCCAGAGCAGTTCCAGGAAAAGTGGGAACCGGTTTTCCGTCCGGAACTGCGGGAAAACAACATGTCAGAGCAATTCAGCTTTTCATTGGAAATCTGGATTGCTCCGGGACGGAAGCAAATGCCATGGCGGCCGGGCCGTGATGGCGTTTTAACAGGATTTCGTACCGAAATCTGGCTTTTGCGCAAGATTATTGCTGCGACACCCTGTTCCTCTTGCTATTTCTTGACGAAAGCACCATCTCGGTGCATAGACGGCCAGATTTCAGAATCGTTCAAAGGACGACCGTAATGAGCGCGACGCGTACACTTTATGACAAGATTTGGGACGACCATGTTGTGGATCAGCAGGAAGATGGTACCTGCCTCCTTTATATTGATCGTCATCTTGTCCACGAAGTGACTAGCCCACAGGCTTTCGAGGGCCTGCGCATGTCAGGCCGTAAAGTGCGTCATCCTGAAAAGACGCTGGCGGTGGTCGACCACAATGTGCCGACCTCGCCAGATCGCTTTAACGGCATCAAGAACGAGGAAAGCCGCATTCAGGTTGAAGCGCTTGCCAAGAACGCTGCCGATTTCGGCATTGAATATTATTCCGAGCGTGACCACCGTCAGGGTGTCGTGCACATCGTCGGACCGGAGCAGGGCTTCACCCTGCCGGGCATGACCATCGTCTGCGGCGACAGCCATACCTCGACCCATGGTGCCTTTGGTTCGCTTGCCCATGGTATCGGCACGTCGGAAGTGGAACATGTTCTGGCAACCCAGACCCTGATCCAGAAAAAGGCCAAGAACATGCTGGTGCGTGTGAATGGCCATGTGGCTCCGGGTGTCACTGCCAAGGACATAGCGCTTGCCATCATTGGCGAAATCGGCACGGCTGGCGGTACCGGCTATGTGATCGAATATGCCGGTGATGCGATCCGCGCCCTGTCGATGGAAGGCCGCATGACGGTCTGCAACATGTCGATCGAAGGTGGTGCGCGCGCTGGCCTGATTGCGCCGGACGAAATCACCTTTGCCTATATCAAGGACAGGCCGCGTGCGCCGAAGGGCGAGGCCTTTGAACAGGCTGTTGCCTATTGGCGGACGTTGAAGTCCGACGAGGGTGCGCATTTCGACAAGATTGTCGATATTGACGCCACCAAGATCACGCCGATCGTCTCCTGGGGCTCATCGCCGGAAGACGTTGTCTCGGTGACGGGCGTTGTGCCGAATCCGGATGAAATCGAGGATGAAACCAAGCGCGCATCCAAGTGGCGCGCGCTGGAATATATGGGCCTGAAGCCGGGCACCAAGATGACCGACATCAAGATCGATCGCGTCTTCATCGGTTCCTGCACCAATGGCCGCATTGAAGACCTGCGCGATGCAGCCCGCATGGCCAAGGGCAAGAAGGTTGCGCCTGGCGTCAATGCGATGATCGTTCCGGGTTCGGGTCTGGTCAAGGCGCAGGCAGAGGCCGAAGGTCTGGACAAGATCTTCATCGAAGCCGGTTTTGAATGGCGTGAGCCGGGCTGCTCCATGTGCCTTGCCATGAACGATGACCGCCTGAAGCCGGGCGAGCGTTGCGCGTCGACCTCGAATCGTAACTTCGAGGGCCGTCAGGGCTTCAAGGGACGCACTCATCTGGTATCGCCAGCCATGGCAGCGGCTGCCGCAATTGCCGGCCATTTCGTCGATATTCGCGAGTGGAACTGATCTGCCCGTAACGGGAACTTGCGGGCCGCCGAAGCGTTTCGGCGGCCTTTTTCTTTGCATTCAGGTTCTGCTGCACGCGGAAAATCGCGCTTTACCTTTCTCGCATCAGCCGACTACTATCGCGTTGCACTTGTTTGCGTCGCATCCAGTCATTGGTCAGCACGCGGAAAACAACAGGGAAAATACGATGACCAAAGAGCATGCCGTCGATATTGCGAAACTTCATCTGCGTGATGCGCATGAATTTGCGCCTCTGCTTGCCAATTATGCGCAGGCCTTGAAGCGTGGCGCACCGCGCCGCCCCGACGATTTTTATGCCGAGCATCTTTTGCAGGATCGTGTGGCGGAAATCCTTGGCGCGCGTGTTGATGGCGAACTGGTCGGCTTTGTCATCTATTACGATCTGCCGGAGCCGGTCACCGGCCTGCGCGCCGGTCAGGTCGATCATATTTACGTCAATCATGAGCATCGTGGCAAAGGCATTGCCAAGGCACTGATTGATGTGCTGGCAGACAAGGCGGAAGAACGCAGCTGGTCGAAGCTGATCCTCAATGCGCCACGCGTTCCGGAGGATGGTCGCAAGCTTTATGAGCAGATTGCAACGGCTGCCGACTGGTCGAGCTTTGTGATTCGATTCGGCAATTAGGCCGGATAATAAAAGCTGATGATTTTATTCATGTTTTTCTGTTTCCGGTGTTCAATCGTTTGAATGCCGGAACTGGGGATTTTTCTATCTTCAGGTGCGACTAAATGCTAGGCTTTTGATGAAAAGCCTCTTTGACGTCGTGGAGAAAGCGAAGTAGAAAGCGCCAGATAGGTCGTATGTCACGACCGGCCTGTGTCATGGGTCGCGCCGTCTCGGAGTGGAGAAACTCCAGGGTCAGTTCGATCGTCGAGCCGGTAACGGGAAATGTCTCCCCGGTTTGGTCGCAGATCTGTGCAGGGCAAGATGCAATCGGGGAAAAACGTCAGGTAAGCCATGTCTCAACCGACCGTTACACGCCAGCGTCCATTGTCGCCGCATGTGTCCATCTACCGGTGGCCCATCACCATGGCAATGTCCATTCTTCACCGCGTTACTGGTGGCGCGCTTTATGTTGGCACCTTGCTCTTGGCAGCATGGCTTGTTTCTGCTGCAGCCAGCGAAGAATGCTTCAATACTGTCAATGCGCTGTTCTCGTCCTTCATAGGCCGTCTCGTTCTGTTTGGCTATACCTGGGCATTGCTGCACCATCTTGTCGGCGGCATTCGTCACTTCATCTGGGATACGGGCGCGGCGCTTGAAAAGCATACTGCTTCCAAGATTGCGTGGGCTTCCATTGTTATTTCCGTAGTCGCCACGATCCTCATCTGGATTGTTGCCTATTCGGTGCGCTAAGAGGACTGTTTTCATGAGCGGTTTGAATAAGGATATGCGCACGCCACTTGGCAAGGTTCGCGGTCTTGGCTCGGCCAAGGAGGGAACCGGCCATTTCTGGCTTCAGCGCCTGAGTGCGGTCGCACTTGTTCCTCTGGTTCTGTTTTTCATCGGTCTGGTGGTTTCGCTGAATGGCGCAAGCTATGCGGAAGTCCGGGCTGCTCTCTCGCATCCCTTTACCGCTATTGTCATGACGCTGTTCATCCTGACCGGCGTTTATCACATGCGCCTGGGCATGCAGGTCATTATCGAAGATTATGTGCATAGCGAAGGCATGAAGATCGTCGCAGTGATGCTGAACACCTTCTTTGCGGTGGTGATTGGTTTCGCCTGTGTCTTTGCGATCCTCAAGCTCAGCTTCGGAGGTTGATAGCCCGATGGCTAGTGCAGAAAAAATGGCGGCTCCGGCTGCGGGCGGCAAAGCCTATACCTTTGTCGATCACAAGTTTGATGTTGTCGTGGTTGGTGCTGGCGGTGCCGGCCTTCGTGCCACCCTCGGCATGGCCGAGCAGGGCCTGAAAACGGCCTGTATCACCAAGGTCTTCCCGACCCGTTCGCACACTGTTGCGGCACAGGGCGGTATTGCCGCCTCGCTGCGCAATATGGGCCCTGACCACTGGCAGTGGCACATGTACGATACGGTGAAGGGTTCGGACTGGCTGGGTGATACCGATGCGATGGAATATCTCGCCCGTGAAGCGCCTGCTGCCGTTTACGAGCTTGAACATTACGGCGTGCCGTTCTCACGTACCGAAGATGGCAAGATCTATCAGCGCCCGTTCGGCGGTCATATGCAGAACTTCGGCGATGGTCCTCCGGTACAGCGCACCTGTGCTGCTGCCGACCGTACCGGCCACGCAATCCTGCATACGCTCTATGGTCAATCGCTCAAGAACAATGCGCAGTTTTTCATCGAGTATTTTGCGCTTGACCTGATCATGACCGACGGTGTGTGCACTGGCGTGATCGCATGGAACCTTGATGACGGCACGATCCATCGCTTTGCCGCCAAGATGGTGGTTCTGGCGACGGGTGGCTATGGCCGCGCCTATTTCTCGGCAACCTCCGCCCATACCTGCACCGGCGACGGTGGCGGCATGGTGGCACGTACAGGCCTGCCGCTGCAGGACATGGAATTTGTTCAGTTCCACCCGACCGGCATTTATGGTGCAGGCTGCCTGATCACCGAAGGTGCGCGCGGTGAAGGTGGTTATCTGGTCAATTCCGAAGGCGAACGTTTCATGGAGCGCTATGCGCCTTCCGCCAAGGATCTTGCCTCGCGTGACGTTGTCTCGCGCTGCATGACCATGGAAATCCGTGCCGGCCGCGGCGTTGGCAAGAACAAGGACCACATCTACCTGCATCTGGATCACCTCGATCCAGCCGTTCTGCATGAACGCCTGCCAGGCATTTCCGAATCGGCCAAGATCTTTGCCGGCGTTGATGTGACCAAGGAGCCGATCCCGGTTCTGCCGACGGTTCACTACAATATGGGCGGCATTCCGACCAACTATTGGGGTGAAGTGCTGAACCCGACCGCGGATGATCCGGATCGCGTCCAGCCGGGCCTGATGGCTGTTGGTGAAGCCGGCTGCGCTTCGGTTCACGGTGCAAACCGTCTTGGTTCGAACTCGCTGATCGACCTTGTCGTGTTCGGCCGTGCGGCCGCAATCCGCGCCGGTCAGGTCATCGACCGCAAGTCGAAGATCCCGGACATCAACGAAGCCGAAAGCGAAAAGATCATGGATCGTTTCGACCGTCTTCGTTACGCCAATGGCTCGACGCCGACGGCAGTGCTGCGTGAAAAGATGCAGCGCACCATGCAGGAAGATGCAGCCGTGTTCCGTACCGAGGAATCGCTCAAGCAGGGTTGCGAGCGCATGGAAAAGCTCTGGCATGAGCTGCCGGACATCAAGGTCACCGACCGCTCGATGATCTGGAACTCCGATCTGGTGGAAACGCTGGAACTGCACAATCTGATGGCCAACGCCATCACGACCGTTGTTTCGGCCGAAGCCCGTCATGAAAGCCGCGGCGCACATGCGCGTGAGGACTATCCGGAACGCGATGACGTCAACTGGCGCAAGCATACGCTGGCCTGGCTGTCGCCAGACGGCAAGGTAACCCTTGGCTATCGTGGTGTTCACCTCGATCCGCTCACGCCGGAAGAGGAAGGTGGCATTAGCCTGGCCAAGATTGCGCCGAAGAAGCGCGTTTACTAATCGAGGGAAAGAGCAATGGTTGAAATCGCACTTCCCAAGAATTCCCGCCCGAAAGAGGGCAAGACCTGGCCGCGTCCGGATGGCGCAAAGCGGGTAACGGAATTCCGTATCTATCGCTGGTCGCCAGATGATGACGAAAATCCGCGTATCGACACCTATTTTGTCGATCGTGACGATTGCGGTCCGATGGTGCTGGACGGTCTGCTCTATATCAAGAACAAGATCGATCCGACGCTGACGCTGCGCCGTTCGTGCCGTGAAGGTATTTGTGGCTCCTGCGCCATGAATATTGACGGCTCGAACACGCTCGCCTGCACCAAGGGCATGGATGACATCAAGGGGCCGATCAAGGTCTATCCGCTGCCGCACATGCCGGTGGTGAAGGATCTTGTTCCAGACCTCAACCACTTCTATGCCCAGCACCGTTCGATCGAGCCTTGGCTCAAGACGGTTTCGCCGGAACCGCAGAAGGAATGGCTGCAGAGCCATGAAGACCGTCAGAAACTCGACGGTCTTTATGAGTGCATCCTGTGCGCCTGCTGCTCCACCTCCTGCCCAAGCTACTGGTGGAATGGCGACCGCTATCTTGGCCCGGCTGTCCTGCTGCAGGCCTATCGTTGGCTGATCGACAGCCGCGACGAAGCCAAGGGCGAACGTCTGGACAATCTGGAAGATCCGTTCCGTCTGTATCGCTGCCATACGATCATGAACTGCGCGCAGACCTGCCCGAAGGGATTGAACCCGGCCAAGGCGATTGCCGAAATCAAGAAGATGATGGTCGAGCGCCGCGTGTAAGCGTGGCAACAGTCCAGAAAGAAATTGAAAGGGGAAGGTCATGCCTTCCCCTTTTGCTTTTGCCAATGAAGTCTGTTGCTCATGCTGCGTTTCTGTCTGCCGCGATGAGCTTGCCCTTCTTCTTCCATCCGAGCAGATTTTTTAAATATGTCGAAGGATGCTCTGAGGGCTCAAGCATATAGGCTTCAATGTTTCCAGCATGCCAAGGTCGCGCGCCTTTCATGATGCGGCGCTGCTCGGCATGGAACCTGTCGTGGAATGTGGCGACTGGGTGGGCTATGACCGTAATGGCAAGCCGGGCCTGATCCGCATTATCAATCCCGATTATCATGCCGCCTTCGTGTTCGATCCGGACGGCCAGAATAGTGAGGCGGTCTATCCTTTGCCGGAAGGATCAGTCTCCTGCGGTCTTGAAATCAGATAGCAGCACGTCGGACAGCAATGGGCTGCAAATTCCTTGAATTCCTGGTGTTTCGGGTCAAAAACGGGTATCCGTCACGATCGGCCTGCCTCAATGCTGTAGCATAGGGTTTTCCGTTGCGGCTTGCCGTGTCTTGCAGGGCGTTGAAGTGCTGCTCTACCGCCTGCATGTTTCTGCTGTCATGTCCGGTCGGAAACGGAAAAGCACGATATGGCGTATCGTGCCGGACCGTAGGAAGGGTGAGGAAAGCCGCGGGCCAATCCTGCCGAGCACCGACAGAGCTGACCCGCGTCCCTCGACATTCATCCCAAAGTTGGAAGGCTAGAGCGCCTGTCCTTGCAACAGCTTCGGTGTGTCGCCGGCAATGCCTGCCGCCTGCTTAATGAAATAGGATTTCAGGCGCGGCATGCGGTCGACAAGCCCCAGACCAAAATCGCGAATGGTGCGGATGGCTGCATTGTCATTGGAAAACAGCCGGGTGAGGATGTCTGTGGTAACTCCCATCTGTACCGTATCGAAACGGCGCCACGACTGATAGCGCTCCAGTGCGGCAAGCGAGCCGATATCAAGGCCAAGACGATCGGTTTCGACGATGACTTCGGCAATGGCTGCGGCATCGCGGAAACCGAGATTGAGGCCTTGTCCGGCAATCGGATGCATGCGATGGGCGGCATCGCCGATAAGGGCAAAGCGCGGCTTCACATATTCGCGCACCAGTGTCAGGCCAAGCGGAAAGGCCTGACGTGGGCCTTCGACCCGAATCGCGCCCAGACGATGGCCAAAACGCTGTTCCAGCTCTGCCTCAAACACAAAATCATCGCTCCTGACCAGACGTTCTGCATCCGCAGTCCGCTCTGTCCAGACCAGCGAGCTGCGATTGCCCTTGAGTGGCAGAATGGCGAAGGGGCCTGATGGCAGGAAATGTTCATCAGCTCGGCCACCATGCGGCTTTTCGTGTGACACGGTGCAGACAATGCCGGATTGGTCATAGTCCCATTTGACGGTCTTGATGCCGGCCTGATCGCGCAGACGCGAGCGTGCGCCATCGGCTGCAAGCAGAAGCCTTGCTTCATATTCCTTTCCATTCGACAGATGGACGGAAATGGATTCATTGTGCGTTGCAAACCGTTCCGCGCTGACGCCCGGAATGAATGGAATGCCAAGCTCTTCCGCCTTGCGGTGCAGGCTGGCATTCAGCACACGGTTTTCGACCATATGGGCGAAAGGCTCGCCGGGCTTCACTTCGCCCTCAAAGGTCAGAAAGACCGGACGGACCGGATCGCTGACGCGCGAATCGGTGATCACCATTTCCGTTATCGGCTGCGCATCGGGCAGGACATCCTGCCAGCAGCCCAGCGTGTTGAGCATGTTGGCTGGTGCGGCTGCAATTGCCGAGGCGCGTGGATCGTTTTTCCATCTGCCGTCCGGAGCGCCATCTACGACCACCACGGACAGATGTGGTGCGCCCGTCTTGATTGCAATTGCGGTGACCAGGCCGACATAGGCACCGCCAGCGACGAGAATGTCGCATTTCTGGGGGGCTGGGTTGCGAACCATGTTTTATTCCTTTCCGGACAGATCCGTCGGGTGATGTTTTGGCACGAATTGATCGTGTTGAAAGCCCCCCTTTTTGACGCGGGGTAAGGAGGCGCGTCCTGTCCCATGTTTAAGCCGACTTGACAGTTTTCACCAGCCCGGTTCAAACAGGCACGCGTGGGAGACGGAAATAGATCATTGCGTCAGGGAGGCGGGTTCATGTCCGAATGTGAAACGGCATTTGTCGAGCAGACGGCTGCCATGGAGCAGCTTTTGTCGATTCTGGATCTTGAAATGCTGGATGAGGACCTGTTCCGTGGCAACAGCCCGCAGGTAGGCTGGCAGCGGGTTTTTGGCGGCCAGGTGATCGGACAGGCGCTGATTGCAGCACAGCGCACGGTGGATCGTGAACGGCATGTGCATTCGCTGCACGGCTATTTCATGCGTCCGGGCGATCCGGCCGTGCCGATCATCTATGAAGTCAACCGGATGCGTGACGGCTCAAGTTTCAACACGCGCCATGTTCTGGCACGGCAACATGGCAAGGCGATTTTCTCGCTCTTGGCTTCTTTCCAGATTGATGAGGCGGGGCTTGATTACCAGAAACCCATGCCAGAGGGTCTGCCGCTGCCCGAACAGCTTGTGGGTGACCGGGATATACCGGAAGTCTATCTGAAAAAGGCACCTGAAAATGTGCGCCGCTATTGGGAGCGGGAGCGGCCGGTTGAACTGAAGCCGGTCTCGCTGACACATTATCTGTCACGTGAAAAGCTGCCGCCCGTCCAGCATGTCTGGGTACGCGCACGCGGCATTGTGCCGGATGATCGCGCGCTTCAGGCGGCAATCCTTGCCTATCTGTCCGACATGACGTTGCTGGATACGTCACTGTTCCCACATGGGCGCAGCATTTTCGACCGTGATATTCAGGTTGCAAGTCTGGACCACTCCATGTGGTTCCATCGTCCGTTCCGGATGGATGACTGGCTGCTTTATACGCAGGACACGCCAAGCTCCTCCGGCGCGCTCGGCTTTAACCGTGGCGCACTTTATACGCGCGACGGCGTTCTGATTGCCTCGGTTGCGCAGGAAGGCCTGATTCGTGTTCATGGCATGGACAAATGATCAAAAATTAAACATGCGGTTAGCTGTTGCCTAAATTTTAATCTCTGCCTGGATGCGTCTGATTGCGTGATGCACGCATGAAAAGCCCATGCCGTCGGCGTGGGCGGTGCAATCATCCAATTCTTATGCACAAGGCAGATTTTCATGAAAAATTTTGTCGGTCATTGCCTGTGCCGTAATCCTGGTAAATGCTTGGTTTTTCAGTGTTTTATGTAAATCATCTGACAATTTTAAAAGGCCCGGTCCGGCAAAAATGCCCATCGTGGCAAGAGGCTTTTTCTAACTGGCACGATTTTTGATTGTCTTACGTCGATACGGTCTTTCCAGCGCAGAAGCGTTTGAAGCCGCCTTACGACGGAGATACTCGATGCTCATAAAGGGAAAATTCAAGCAATCAGCACTATGGGCTGCCGTGCCCTCGCTTATTGCCATGGCTGGAACGGCACTTGCACAGGATGCTGCTCCTGAAGCGACGCCTGTTCTCGACACCGGCGACACCGCCTGGATGCTGACGTCAACGGCTCTCGTCCTGATGATGACCATTCCAGGTCTGGCATTGTTCTACGGCGGCATGGTCCGTAAGAAGAATGTGCTCTCGGTTGTCATGCAAAGCTTTGCGATCACCTGCCTTATGTCCATTCTGTGGATGATTGCCGGTTATTCGCTGGCTTTTACCGATGGCGGTTCGCTCAATACTTATCTCGGCGGCTTCTCCAAGGCCTTCTTCGCTGGCGTAACGATGGATTCGCTGTCCGGAACCATTCCGGAATATCTGTTCATCGTCTTCCAGATGACCTTCGCGATCATCACGCCTGCGCTTATCACCGGTGCATTTGCCGAGCGCATGAAGTTTTCTTCCATGCTCGTCTTCATGACGCTGTGGCTGTTCATCGTTTATGTTCCGGTGGCGCACTGGGTCTGGGGCGGTGGCTTCCTTGGCTCTGACGGCGTTCTTGACTTCGCTGGTGGTACGGTTGTTCACATCAATGCCGGTGTTGCTGGTCTTGTTGCTGCACTCATCGTTGGCAAGCGTGACGGCTATGGCCACACCAACATGCAGCCGCACAATCTGGTTCTGTCGGTCATCGGTGCCTCTCTCCTGTGGGTCGGCTGGTTTGGTTTCAATGCCGGTTCGGCTGCTGGCGCCAACTCGCTTGCCGCTGTTGCAATGCTCAACACGCAGGTTGCCACGGCTGCTGCCGCTCTCGCCTGGATGTTCGTTGAATGGGCTGTTGCTGGTCGTCCGAGCGTTCTCGGCATCATTTCCGGTGCTGTTGCCGGTCTGGTCGCCATCACGCCTGCTGCCGGATTCGTCAACCCGGTTGGCTCGCTGATCATCGGTCTGGTTGCCGGCGCGATCTGCTACATCGCCGCTGTCAAGGTCAAGCACGCGCTCGGCTATGACGACTCGCTCGATGCTTTCGGCGTCCATGGCGTAGGCGGTTTTGTCGGCGCGGTTCTGACGGGTGTATTCGCTGATGCATCCATCAACTCCGCTTCCGAAGGCGCATCGGTTGCCAAGCAGTTCTTCGGTGCTGCCATCACGGTTGTCTACACCGCTATCGCAACGGCAATCATTCTCTACGTGGTCAAGGCAATCATGGGTCTGCGCACCAGCAAGCAGGCCGAAATCGAAGGCCTCGACATTGCGTTGCACGGCGAGTCTGTTCAGTAGAACAGATTTTCCGAAGAGGAAAAGGCGCGGGAGACCGCGCCTTTTTCATTTTGGGTGGGTTCTTGCGTTGGGCTGGCCTTACACCTGGACTGGCTCCTGGGTTTGGGGCATTAGCGCATGACATGCACGATTCGTCATGCCGACCAGCTTTCAAAGAGCATTGGCGGGTTCAAACCCTGAAAACAGCATGGTTCTTGAAAACGGCATGGTTAATGTCGAATTAACCATCACGCACTAGGATCGGGATCGATTCAGTGTGCCCGAATCATTGTCACGGGCAGTCAGCGTATTTGGTTCGGAACAGGCTTTATGCGGCAAGGATATTCCCAAACATACCCGCTGCGCGATGAGCGGATGTCGGAAGACAGGCTCAGGCTTTCCAATATCATCCGCAGACAGCTTTATATTCTGTTGGGTCTTGGTTTGCTGGCATTGACCGGCATGGCGGTCGGCGCTCTGGCGACGTGGAATGTCGCCGATCCCAGCTTCAGCCATGCCACCGATAATCCGGTGACCAATGCACTTGGCTATCCCGGTGCGGTCTTTGCTGATCTTTTCATGCAGTTTTTTGGTCTTGCCAGCGTGCCAGCGCTTCTGCCGCTGGCAATCTGGGGGCTGTTCCTGATGGTCAGCGGCCGGATTGGCCGCTTGCCGCAGCGTTGTTTTGCCTGGCTCATGGCTGCCCTGCTGTTTGCTGCCATTGCCGGCTGTTTTGCGGTGCCGGAATCCTGGCCCATGCCGATCGGCCTTGGCGGTGTGTTTGGAGATCTGATCCTGCGCCTGCCGGGTGTATTCCTTGGTCATTTTCCGCAAGGGGCGGTTGCCTCTGTCATCGCGCTGGTTCTGCTGGCACCGGCAGTCTGGCTGTGCCTGTTTGCCTGCGGCCTGATCGGGCGTCATCCGGCGACGAAAGGGGCAGCCGGAGATGATGCCGAAGACGACGGCATATTCATTAATGATGCGGACGAGGATGAGGCATCCGGTCGGGGCTTCTATCTGTTCGGTGCGCTGACTCACATGCTGCTTTCCATGAGCGCCAGCCTGAAACGCATGACCGGTCTTGGCCGGCGCATGTCTGCGCGGGATGATGCGCTTGATGATCTGCCGGCCGTGCGCCGCAAGGCGGAAGCGCGCAGATCCATGCGCCGCGAACCGGGTTTTGATGGCGATACCGACAATGATTCCTTGTTTGAGGCCGAGGATGACGAGCCTCTTGCCGGTCAGGAATGGCATGATGCGCCGCCGCCACGCAATCGCAAGCAACAGACCGGGTCTGGCCGCAGTGCATCGCGCGAGCGCGCGCCAGTCAGGATCAGTGGCGTGTTTGAAAAACCGTCGCTCAATTTCCTCGCCGAGCCAAAACTGGTTCAGCGCGATCAATCCCTGTCGCGCGAAGTGCTGGAGCAGAATGCGCGTCTGCTGGAAGGTGTTCTGGAAGATTTCGGCGTGCGTGGCGAGATCATCAGCGTCAAGCCGGGCCCGGTTGTCACGCTTTACGAACTGGAACCTGCACCAGGCATCAAATCCTCCCGCGTCATTGGTCTGGCGGATGACATTGCCCGCTCAATGAGCGCGATTGCCGCGCGTGTTGCCGTCATTCCCGGGCGCAATGCGATCGGTATCGAACTGCCCAATCCAAAGCGCGAAATGGTTTACTTGCGTGAAATGCTGGCAAGCCGCGATTTCCAGCAGTCGAAAGCCAAGCTCGCGCTGGCGCTCGGCAAGACCATCAATGGCGAGCCAGTGATAGCTGACATCGCCAAGATGCCGCATCTTCTGGTCGCCGGTACGACAGGTTCGGGCAAGTCTGTTGCGATCAATACAATGATCCTGTCGCTGGTCTATCGCATGACGCCAAGCGAATGCCGACTGATCATGATCGACCCCAAAATGCTGGAATTGTCGGTCTATGACGGCATTCCGCATCTGTTGACGCCGGTCGTGACCGATCCAAAGAAGGCAGTTGTCGCGCTGAAATGGACCGTGCGCGAGATGGAAGACCGTTATCGCAAGATGTCCAAGGTTGGCGTGCGCAATATTGACGGTTTCAATCAGCGCGTCAGCCTTGCCCAGCAGCGTGGCGAGCCGCTGGCGCGTACGGTTCAGACCGGCTTTGATCACGATACGGGTGAGGCGGTCTATGAAACCGAGGAGCTTGATCTGCAGCCCATGCCCTATATCGTCGTGATCATCGACGAAATGGCTGACCTCATGATGGTTGCTGGCAAGGAAATCGAAGGGGCGGTACAGCGTCTGGCGCAGATGGCGCGTGCGGCCGGCATCCATGTAATCATGGCAACACAGCGCCCGTCTGTCGATGTCATCACCGGCACGATCAAGGCCAATTTCCCGACGCGCATTTCCTTTCAGGTCACGTCCAAGATCGACAGCCGCACAATTCTTGGCGAGCAGGGCGCAGAACAGCTTCTGGGCCAGGGCGACATGCTGTTCATGGCGGGCGGTGGCCGTATCCAGCGCGTGCATGGCCCATTTGTCGGTGATGATGAGGTTGAACGTGTTGTCCAGCACCTCAAGGCGCAAGGCGTGCCGGAATATCTCGATGCGATCACCGAGGATGAGGACGAGGGCGATAGCCCGGCCGGAACCGGCAATCTTGCCGATTCGGACGATCCTTACGATCAGGCGGTCGCGATCGTGCTGCGCGACAGGAAGGCTTCGACCTCATACATCCAGCGTCGTCTCGGCATTGGCTATAACCGCGCTGCCTCCATCATTGAACGCATGGAGGAGGAGGGCATTATCAGTCCGGCCAATCATGCCGGCAAACGCGAAATACTCGTGCCAGCGCGGGATGATGATTTCTGATCTGTCCCGCATTGCGCCACACTCGCGACAAACTGGTCGTGTAGTCTTATGCTCATGAAAACAGAAAGAGATGCGATGATTTTCCATTCCTGGTTCGCCCGCCTTTCAGCCGTTGCAAAAGCTGGTCGTCTGGCTGTCATGCTGGGCGTGGGGGCAATTGGCGCAACGGCTGCTTTCATGCCGGTTGCCGTCATGGCGCAGGATGCTGCCGCCGTGGCTGCGGCCCAGGCGATTGCCGACCATTTTTCATCCGTGAAAACCATGACCGGCGAGTTCGTGCAGTTTGGTCCCAAGGGCGAACAGACGGGTGGGACATTCTATATCGAGCGTCCCGGCAAGATCCGCTTCAACTATAATGATTCGCCCATCCGTGTGATTTCGAATGGCGAATCTGTGGTCATCAACAATCGCAAGCTTGATACCTGGGATCTTTATCCGCTGTCCAAGACGCCGCTCAAGCTGCTGCTGGGCGACAGGATCGATCTTGGTGGCGGCAGGCTCAAAAGCGTGAAGCAGGAGCCGGACATGACGACCATCGTGCTTGGCGACAAGTCGGTGTTTGGTGATGCCAAGATCACCATGATGTTCGATCCCAAGACCTATGAGCTGAAGCAGTGGACAATCACGGATGCACAAAATCTGGATACGACCGTGATGGTGTTCAATGTGCGCACTGGCGTGCGTTTTACCGACGACATGTTCAAGATCGATACGCGCCGCATCACCATGAAGCAGAAAGAAACCCGATAAGCTGGGGTTGATCGCCTTGATCAGCGCTTCGTTATTTGCTTTTGGGCGAGAAGTGATTAGTTTCGCGGCAACCCAATCTTGCCGCGAGTTCCCCTAATGGTTTTTTCCGTCGCAACCTGGAACATCAACTCTGTTCGCCTGCGTCTGCCGCTGGTCGAACAGTTCCTGCGTGATTATCAGCCGGATGTGCTCTGCCTTCAGGAAACCAAGTGCCCGGACAATCTCTTTCCGTTCAAGTCCTTTCGAGCACTGGGCTATGAGCATGTCGCCGTCAGCGGACAGAAGGGCTATCATGGCGTTGCCACCGTTTCGCGCCGTCCCTTGCGGGATGTCGAGCGCATTGGCTTTTGCGATATGGGGGACTGCCGCCACTTGAGCGCGGTGGTGGAAGCAGGTGCAAAGAAACTGCGCATTCACAATTTCTATGTGCCGGCTGGCGGTGACGAACCTGATCCGGAGATCAATCCGAAATTTGCGCACAAGCTCGCCTTTCTGGATGAGATGCGTGCCATTGTTGCCGACCGGAATGACGGATTTTCCTCGCTTCTGGTGGGGGATCTCAATATTGCGCCGCTCGAAAATGATGTCTGGTCGCACAAGCAGCTTCTGAAGATCGTCAGCCATACGCCGATCGAGACGGAAACGCTGGAGGATCTGCGCATCAAGGGCGGCTGGAGCGATCTGATGCGCCATCTCATTCCGGCTGACCGGAAGATCTATACCTGGTGGAGCTATCGCGCCAAGGACTGGAATGAATCAGACCGCGGTCGCAGGCTCGATCATGTCTGGGGTTCTGTCGACCTGGAAGACCATATCAGGGATGTGAAGATCCTGCGTGAGGCGCGTGGCTGGGACCGTCCGTCTGATCATGTGCCGGTCATTGCCACATTTGATCTGGATTGACGGGCCGCAAGAGAGTGCTGCATCCATAGAAGTTCCAGAAAAAGCGGAAACCGGTTTCCGCCCGGAAACTGGGAAAAACATGCTTGAGCAATCAGCGTTTCCGTGAAAATCGGAGTTGCGCCGTGTGCGGCCCTTTTCATGGCCGTGGCGTTATCAGCCCTGACCGGCAAGGCGCGGTGCAACACGCTCGATTTCGTCAATCAGCGCCAGCAGATTGCGGCTGATCTGCTGGTGCAGCTTGATGGCGACTTCGGGATATTCTTCCAGAATGCGATGGAAAATTGAGCGGCTGATACGGATGACTTCGGTTTCAACGTCTGCAATGGCGCCGGTGAGACGCGCGCTCTGGGCGATCATGGCCAGTTCACCAAGTACCGTCCCTTTGGTGACGGTGCGCACCGTCAACCGGCCCTGTTGCGTATCGCGATAGAGGCTGATCTGGCCCGAGACGACAACATAGCCGCAATCCGCATTCTGGCCTTCCTGATAGAGTTCACGCCCGGCGCGCAACACCAGACGCTCGACACCGAAGGCAAGAAGACGCAACTGTTCAGGCGTGAAGGACGCGAACAGATCAACCGTACTCAGAATGAGAATATCATCATTGAGCGCCATGAAACGTCAATACACCTGACAAAGGTGTATTCCATCATGGGACGAGTTTGTATCCCCCGCTTTCTGTAACAAGAAGCGTTGCATTAGATGGATCTTTCTCAATTTTTTGCCGCAAGCGATAAACATGCGTCTCCAGAGTATGCGTGGTCACACCGGAATTGTAACCCCAGACTTCTTCCAGCAGCACATCACGACTGATGACTTTGTCACCAGCGCGATAGAGATATTTGATGATCGCCGCTTCCTTTTCCGTCAGGCGGATTTTCACGCCCTTTTCATCGATCAGGAGTTTCTGGCTCGGCTTGAAGGTGTAGGGCCCGACGATGAAGGTTGCATCCTCGCTCTGCTCATGCTGACGCAGCTGGGCGCGGATGCGCGCAAGCAGTACGGCAAACTTGAATGGCTTGGTGACATAGTCATTCGCGCCTGATTCGAGACCGAGGATCGTATCGGCTTCGGTATCATGCCCGGTCAGCATGATGATGGGCGCACGAAAACCGCTCTTGCGTAGAAGCTTGACCGCTTCGCGTCCATCCATATCGGGCAAGCCGACATCCATGATGAGCAGGTCAACGACCCCATTGCGCGCCGTCTCCAGGCCCTTGGCCGCCGTGTCTTCCTGCAGGATCTGGAACTCCTCGCAGAGTTCAAGCTGCTCTACCAGGATGGAACGGAGGTCTTCGTCGTCATCCACAACCAGAATTGTACGGCCTGTCATACGTGCCCTCGTTGCTCTTTGATCAAATCGCTCTTGATACTTATGACATTTAATGACGATAAGTTGAAGCCGCCAAAGGCGGTATTCATTTCGTGTTCGATCAAGTGCGGAAAAACAGCAAAGGATCATGCGGTGACCAGAACAGAGCAGCGGCGCGGATTGCGTTTCATCGATGTGCGGCCAAAGCCGGGTGACAGGTCACGCGGAATTCTGGTTGCAGGCAAATATGTTCTGCAATGTTCCCTGGGCAAAGGTGGCATCAGTGCCTTCAAGCGTGAAGGCGATGGCGCAACGCCTCTGGCAAAAATGCGCCTGCTTTATGGTTTCATGCGTGGTGACAAGGGGGCCCTGCCTGCAACAGGCCTGCGGCTGACACGGATCGGCAAGGCGGATGGCTGGTGTGACGCACCGCGCAATGCCAATTATAACCGGAAGGTGCGGCTGCCCTTTTGCCAGAGCCACGAGAAAATGTGGCGTGATGACGGTCTTTATAATGTCTGCATCGTGATGGACTGGAACATTCGCCCGCGGCGGCGCAATGGCGGCAGCGCGATCTTTTTCCATTTGGCGCGTCCGGGCTATCTTCCGACTGAAGGCTGTATTGCACTCAAACGGTCAGACATGGCGCTGATCCTGCCCCATCTGAGCGACCGCACGGTCATTCGCGTCTTGCGTGCTTGATGGCCTCGCGCAAGACCACATAAATGCGCGGATCCGTCGACTGGGCGACATTGAAGCGCAGATATTGGCCGGCTGAATGCGAAGGGCTGAAAACATTACCAGGGGCGAAGACGACGCCCTTTTCGAGGCCATAACGCGCGACATTGCCGGAATCGACGCCATCCGGCAGGCGCGCCCACAGGAACATGCCGCCTTGCGGTTCGGTCCACAGTGTCAGACCATCTGCCTTCAGCCGTTTGGCGGTCAGCGACATGGCATCGGCCAGTTTCACGCGCAGGCTTTCAATATGACGGCGATAGCTGCCATCTGTCAGCATGGCATGGATGATCTGGGCAGATAGCGGATTGTTGCCAAAGGTCGTGGCAAGTTTCAGATCGGTCAGTCCTTCGATCCAGTCACGCCGCGTGGCAATATAGCCAACGCGTGCTGCCGCCGACAAGGTCTTGGAAAAGCTGCCAATGTGCAGAACACGCTCAAACCCGTCGAGTTCGGCAAGAAGCGGCGTGGGGGAGGGATGAAAATCGCCGAATATGTTGTCTTCCACCAGCGTGATGCTGTGCATTTCCGCAAGCTTTAGCAAGCGATGCGCGGTGGCTGGCGTCATGGTGCCGCCGGTCGGGTTTTGCAGTCCGGCATTGGAAATATAGAGCTTTGGCGCATATTTGGCTGCGGCATTGGCAAAAGCATCAAGGTCGGGGCCGGTTGCGGTGTAAGGCACGCCAACCAGCTTGACGCGGTGCGACAGAAGCACGGCCTGAAAATTGAAATAGCATGGATCATCGACCAGAACCGTATCGCCCGGCTGGAGAATGAAACGGCAGATGAGGTCAATCGCCTGCGTGCCGGAATCTGTCAACATCAGATCGGCCGAGCGTAGATCAATGCCCTGTTCAGCAAGGCGATGGGCAAGATGCTGGCGCAGCGGGCCATGCCCCAGCGGTTCGCCATAATTGGCGAGATTGCTGTCTTCCTCGCGTGCGATCTGGCGTATGGCGCGGCGTATGCTTTCCAGCGGCAGCCATTCATCCGGCAGCCAGCCGCAGCCGGGCTTCAACGTGTCTCTGGACGTTTCCAGCGATTGCCGCATGACCCAGAACGGATCGATCTGACGGTCATGATGCGGTGTGGCCCTGGCCAGCGTGAAGGGCTGGCGCGCACGCTCGGCCACAAAGAAGCCAGCCCCCCGGCGTGACTGAATGATGCCTTCCGCCACCAGCCGGTCATAGGCTTCGACCACGGTTGATTTTGAAACAGCCATCGTTTCTGCAAGGCGGCGGATCGAAGGCAGGCGCGCACCCGGTGCAAGGTTCATTGCCGAAATGCGTCCGCGGATGATGCCCATGACCTTTTCAACCAGTGGCGTGCGCTCCGGGACAGTCTCTTCCACTTTTGGCGCTGCTGTTTCATTTTGTGCCGCCGTTTCGCCGTTGGCATAGGCCTGTTCCAACGCCTTGAGGCTGTCGAGCAGGCCTTCCGATATCATCTGTACCATAAGTTTCACCAGTACAGTTTGCTAAATTGTCTTGAAACTGTCCATTATCATTCTACGGCCGTTCATATAATTGTCCAGATTGGATATGGATGATTGCACAACAGGTTAAATGAACAAAATGAACAGCATGGTTGGAACCGACAAGGCTGGCTGGATCAATGGATTTCTTGGCGTTCTGATTTTTTCCGGTTCGCTACCGGCGACCCGTCTGGCGGTGATCGACCTTGATCCGACCTTTGTGACAATGGCGCGCGCCAGCATTTCCGGTCTTCTGGCAATGGCATTGCTGTTTGTCTTCCGCGCGCCCTTGCCCAACCGGCGCGAGGTGTTTTCTCTCATCATCGTGGCGATGGGGGTCGTGGTTGGCTTTCCGCTGCTCACCGGTGTCGCATTGCAGCATATGACATCTGCCCATGCGATTGTGTTTGTCGGCCTGTTGCCGCTCGCAACCGCCATCTTTGCTGTTGTGCGCGGCGGCGAACGCCCGCGCCCGCTGTTCTGGCTGTTTTCGCTCGCGGGCAGCCTGATCGTTGCTTCCTATGCCTATGAGCAGGGCAGCACATCGACGCTTTATGGCGATGCCCTGATGCTGGCGGCGATCATTGTCTGTGGCTTGAGCTATGCCGAAGGGGCAAAACTGTCACGTCATCTCGGCGGCTGGCGGGTGATCTGCTGGGCGCTGGTCGTCACGCTGCCGATCATGCTGCCCTTGAGCATCCTGACGCGGCCGGAGGTCTGGTCAGGCATTGGCGTGATGGCATGGGGCGGTCTGTTCTATGTAACGCTGTTTTCCATGCTGATCGGGTTTTTCTTCTGGTATACCGGTCTGGCGCAGGGTGGCGCTGCCACGGTTGGCCAGTTGCAATTGCTGCAGCCGTTTTTCGGGCTGGCGCTGGCGGCAAGCATTGCAGGTGAGGCTGTGAGCCTTGGCATGGTGCTCACAGCTTTGGCTGTCGTGCTTTGCGTCGCCGGGGCGAAAAAATTCGCTTAGGACATCGCGTCCATCCGGACACCGACGCTCTAGACAAAAGCCCAGACGGTCGTGCGCTTGACTTCCGAATCCTCCAGTGCGCGGGTTACCGGAACGGTATAGACACCCAGTTCCTTCAGCCGGTCTTTCGGCAGATAAGCGCGGCCCGGATCGCCGACAATGATGGTTTTTCCACCTTGGCTGAGAGCGGAAAACCATGGAATAAGCCGGTCGGCGAGTGGTTTTTCATAAAACACATCGCCCGCCAGAACCACGTCCCAATCGCCGTCCTGACCGATCAGATCATCGAGCGTGACGGTGATGGCGACATGATTGGCGTTCGCATTGAGTTCAATGGCCGGACGGGCAAATGGGTCGATGTCGGATGCAGTGACCCTTGCTGCGCCTGCTTTCATTGCGGCAATGCCGACCAGCCCGGAACCGGAGGCAAAATCGAGAACCGTCTTGCCCTTCACCACTTCCGGATGATCGAGAATATAACGCGCAACGCCCTGGCCACCCGCCCAGGCAAAGGCCCAGAAGGGTGGCGGCAGGCCAATGGTTGCAAGCTCTTCTTCCGTCTTGTGCCAGAGATCATGCGCCTCGTCGGCAAGATGCAGCATGATTTCCGGTACATGCGGTGGGGCTTGCAGGCCGGTATTGGCCAGAATGAAAGCGCTCGTGCCCTGTTCTTTCGGATCAAGCATCGTCAGATCGAATTCGGATCCAGCTCTCCCATGCGGCAGACTTCAATCCATTCGTCTTCCCGGACTGGCTGGACGGACAGGCGCATGGAAGTGACCAGCGACATGTTCTGCAACAGCGGGTTGGCCTTGATGGCCTTCAGCGAGACGGGTTTTGGCATGTCGCAGACGGCACGAATATCGACGCATTCCCAGCGTGGATCATCCGTGGTGGTATCGGGATGTGCCAATGCACAGACTTCGACAATGCCAACGATCTCCAGCCCTTCATTGGAATGGTAGAAAAAGCCTTTGTCGCCAAGCTGCATGGCGCGCATATTGTTGCGCGCCTGATAGTTGCGCACGCCGTCCCACTGCTCGCCTTTTTCGCCACGGGCTTTCTGCATTTCCCATGACCATTTGAACGGTTCGGATTTGAACAGCCAATATGCCATTGGTCAGACCTTTACGCGTTAGCTGGATTCTTGATCGCCCAGTTCCATGGGCGGACGGTGACATCCTGAAACAGGCCTGCCTTGGCGTAAGGGTCGCTTGCGGCAATGGCTTCGGCTGCAGCCTTGTCTGCCGCTTCAACGACAACCAGACTGCCATTCGGCTTGCCATCATCACCGAGGAAGGGGCCGGCAAATTTCACCGTGTCGCCAAGGCTGTCGAGATATTCAAGATGGGCGGGGCGGGTGTCGAGACGCAGCTGAAGATGGTCTGGCTTGTCGTTGCACAGCAATGCGAACAGCATGGATTAGTCCTCGGATTTGAGTGGTCGATTGATGAGCGCCGTCACCGCATCGGAAATGGTGATCCTGCCTGCGAGAAGGGCTGCAACGGCGCTGATGATGGGGGCGTAGATATTGTGTTTTCGGCAAAGTTCTGCCGCCATGGGGGCGGTTGCCACACCTTCGGCGAGCGGGCGGTTTTCAAGGCTTTCGCCGCGCCCCAGCGCAAGGCCATAGGAATAATTGCGCGACTGGCTGGAAGAACAGGTAAGCATCAGGTCGCCAAGCCCGGAAAGCCCCATGATGGTTTCCGGGCGTGCACCCAGAGCTTCGCCAATGCGGCGCAGTTCGGCAAAGCCGCGTGTGACAAGAGCTGCCTGCGCGCTGGCACCAAGGCCAAGCCCGGTTGAGGCGCCGGCGGCAAGGGCAAGTACGTTTTTCAATGCGCCACCAAGTTCAACACCCATGAGGTCGGTGGTCGAATAGCAGCGAAAGGACGGACCAGACAAAAGTGCGGCCAGCCGGTCGGCAATGGCGGCATCCGTTGCGGCAATGGTGACGGCCGTGGGCAGTCCGCGCGCAACATCGCTGGCAAAGCTTGGGCCGGAAAGGGCTGCGATCTGATGGTAGGGCAGGATTTCCGCGACAAGCTCTGACATCATGCGACCCGTGCCGCGTTCAATACCCTTGGCACACAGGACGATCGGGGCCTGCAGGGGAATCAGATCGGCAAGACCGGACAGAGCCTGCCGCATGGACTGGGCGGGAATGACCACCAGAACCGCATCCGCCTTTTCAAGCACGGCTTTTGCATCTGTGCTGGAGCGAATGCCGTGCGGCAAGAGAATATCGCCAAGATAGCGCGGATTTTGCCGCCTCTCATTGATGGCGGCGACGGTTTCGGCATCGCGGGCGTAAAGCCATGTCTCATGGCCATTGTTGACGGCCATTGCAGCCAGTGCGGTGCCCCATGCGCCGCCACCAAGAACCGCGATTTTTGTGTCTTTGCTCATGCCTTGGCTCCACGTCTCCCTGTGCCAAATACGGGGGCTGATTTTTCATCGAGCGGCCAGCGCGAACGTGGAGCAAGGCTGAGCGGGTCGGGTTCGCTTGATCCGGCGCGTTCAGCACCCGCCCAGGCGATCATTGCGGCATTGTCTGTACAAAGATTGAGCGGCGGCGCAATGAAGCGGAAGCCGCGCTTGGCGCAAAGCTCTTCAAGGGCAGCGCGCAGCGTCTTGTTGGCGGCAACGCCGCCTGCAACGATGAGCGCTGGCGTCGGGCAATCGGGAAATTCCGCGCTGAAACGGTCGAGCGAACGGCCAACGCGGTCGCGCAATGTGTCGGCCACGGCTTCCTGAAACGAGGCGCAGATATCGGCCACATCCTGATCTGAAAGCGGCACCAGTTCGCTCGCCGTCTGGCGGACGGCGGTCTTGAGGCCGGAAAAGGAAAAATCGAGCCGCTTTTCGCCTTTCAAGGGGCGCGGCAGGGCAAAACGCGTGGGATCGCCTTTCTTTGCCATGGCTTCCACTGCCGGGCCGCCGGGATAGGGCAGGCCGAGCAGTTTTGCCGTCTTGTCGAAGGCTTCACCAAGAGCGTCATCGATCGTCGTGCCGAGGCGTTCATATTGGCCAAGTCCGCGCACCAGCACCATTTGCGTATGCCCGCCAGAGACGAGCAGCAGCAGATAGGGAAAATCGAGATTGTCGGTGAGCCGCGCCGTCAATGCATGGCCTTCAAGGTGATTGATGGCGTAAAACGGCTTCTTGGCCGCCATGGCCAGCGCCTTGGCGGTCATCAGGCCAACGATCAGCCCGCCAATCAGGCCGGGGCCTGCGGTTGCGGCAATGCCGTCCACATCATCGAGCGTGAGATTTGCCTGTTCCAGCGCGCGCCTGACCAGACCATCCAGTGCCTCGACATGGGCGCGGGCGGCAATTTCTGGTACAACGCCGCCATAGGGTTCATGCTCGGCAATCTGGCTCAGAACCACATTTGACAGAATATGGCCTTTGCCCTGCTCGTCGCGTTCGACGATGGCTGCGGCTGTTTCGTCGCAACTGGTTTCTATTCCAAGAATGCGCATTTGCGGGTAGACCCTGCCTGATTGAACTCTGATGAACCCGGTATCATGGACGGCGCGATATGCAAACAGCATCCTTGAAGATTGGCACACGTGGAAGCAAGCTGGCGCTGGCGCAGGCTTATGAAACGCGCCGTCGCTTACAGGAAGCGCATGGCCTGCCGGAAGAGGCCTTTGAAATTGTCACCATGTCCACGGCAGGTGACCGGATCCAGGATCGCGCCCTGTCGGAGGTTGGCGGCAAGGGCCTGTTTACGGAAGAAATCGAACGCGCGCTGAAGGATGGCGACATCGACATTGCCGTTCATTCGACCAAGGATATGCCGACTTCCCTGCCGGAAGGCCTGCATTTATCGGTCTTTCTGGAACGCGAAGATCCGCGCGATGCCTTCATCGGCCGCACGGTGAAGCGGTTTATCGATCTGCCTGAAGGGGCGGTGGTGGGTTCCTCATCGCTGCGTCGACAGGCACTGATCCGGCGGTTTCGCCCCGACATCAAGATCGTGCTTTTCCGCGGCAATGTGCAGACACGCCTGCGCAAGCTGGAAGAAGGCGAGGTGGATGGCACTTTCCTTGCCTGCGCTGGTCTGCGTCGTCTCGGCATGGCCGATGTGATCACGGAAGTGCTTGACCCGGTCGCCTTTCCGCCAGCACCGGGGCAGGGCGCCATCTGCATTGAAAGCCGAATCGGTGATGCACGCATTGATGCGCTGCTGAAGCCTCTGGCGCATCGTGAAACACAGATTGCGCTGGCCTGTGAACGGGCCTTTCTGTCGGCGCTGGATGGCTCGTGCCGCACGCCGATTGCCGGACTGGCCAAGGTCGATGGCGATAAGATATCGTTTTCCGGCATGATCCTGACGCCGGATGGCACAAGGATGCATGAAATCAGCGCAGAAGGGGCAGCCACAGACGCAGCCCTGATTGGCGCGGATGCGGCAGCGCGCATCCGCAAGGCGGCAGGTGAAGATTTTTTCAATGGCTGGGCGTGAGATTGGCTGAAGCGGAACACAAGACAGGCAACAGGCGCATATTGGTCACGCGCCCGCAACCCGGCGCTTCGCGTACGGCCGAACGGCTGAAGGCAATGGGCTTTGAGCCGGTTGTCCTGCCGTTAAGCCGCACTGTTTCGCTTGCTGTGTCGCTCGGGGATGAAACATTCGATGCCGTAACAGTCACCAGTGCCAATCTGTTTTGCCATGTCAGCGATGATATTCTTGCGAAATTGCGCCATCTGCCGCTTTTTGCGGTCGGTATTGCAACCGCGAAGGCTGCGCGCGAAGCCGGTTTTGCCACGGTGATTGAAGGCGGGGGTGATGCGATCAGGCTTGCCGAAACGATCAGGCAGGCTTTGCCGGGCGGCGCACGTGTTCTCTATCTTGCCGGCAAGGTGCGCCAGCCTGTCTTCGAGGAACGGATGGTGGTTGCAGGACTGACCATGCGCGTCCACGATGCCTATGATATTGAAGGTATCACGCCTTCTGCTGCCGAGCTTCGGTCCCTGTCGGCCGGGGCGCCTTTTGTCGCAGCCTTGCTCTATTCCGGCGTTGCGGCGCAGAAATTCGTCGAAACCTTTGCAGCATTTGCGCCGATATATCTGAAAGAGGCGCGTTTCTTATGCATTTCAAGGCGCGTTGCGGGGCTTTTGCCGCCAGATTGGCAGGCACGCGCGCTTGTTGCCGATCATCCTGATGAAGAAGGACTTTTTCGCCTTTTATCCATGGTGTAGGCCAAAACTTTGACTCTTTTTGCCGTAACCTTTCTTCTACTGAGGACTTTATCTGATACACTCAAGCGCAGATCAGTACGATGAGAGGCTCCATGGCGAAATCCGGCACTCCGCGACATTCCAAACCGGCGCGCAAATCCGTGACGATCAATCTTGATTCATCGGAGGTAAAACGCATGGATGCGCCAGATACGGCGAAGTCAACGCCTGCTGCCGAGCCGGTGGGCGATTTTGCCAGACTACAGGATAACGCCTCTGCCTCCCCGTCCGAATCAGTGAAAGACCGCAGCACCACGGAAAAACCACAGCGGCCTGAAACCTCGTTTGATCAGCCGCCCTTTGTTGCCGGGGTAAAGCCCGAGGCCGATCGCGCTTCTGCAGCGGCAGCTTCAGCGAATCAGAAATCGCCCTCCGGCCTTTCCTATCTTGCGGCGGGCATTGCCGGTGGTGTCGTGGCGCTGGGTGGTTTTCTGGTGCTGCAATGGGGCAATGTGTTGCCAGTGCCGGGCACAAGGCCGGTCGGCGCGGAACTGCAGCGTCTCGAGCAGAAAATCGCGGATCTGCAGCGCGCGCCGGTTTCCGTCTCGCTGGATGAGGCAAGCAGGGCGCAGCTTGAGCAGATGCAGAAGAATGTGCAGGCCGCCGAAATCAAGGCAGAGGCAGTCGCAGGCACGCTGTCGCAATTGCAGCAAAGGCTGGATGCGCTGCCAAAAACGCAAGCGCAGGATTATTCTGCCGAGATCAAGGTCTTGCATGACAAGATTGCCGCACTGGAAAGCGCTGTTTCTGACACCAGGGATCAGGCCAAACAGGCCAGTGCTGCCGCCACGAATACAAGCGGGACGATTTCCACGCTGCAGTCCATGCTGAATGCCTTGCAGGAAAAGGTAAGTTCCGCGGCGCGTCAGCCGGATGCAACATTGCTCGTTGCCGCCAATGCGCTGAAAACCGCCATTGATCGCGGTGGATCGTTCAAGTCCGAGCTTGAAACCTATGCCTCGCTTGCACCGGAAGATGATGCCGTCAACGGGCTGCGCCCCTTTGCCGACAAGGGTATTGCAACCCTTGCCGAGCTCAATGCCTGGTTTGGTCCGGTTGCTAACAAGATGGTTGCCAGCGAAAACAGGCTGCCGGATGATGCCGGCGTGTGGGATCACCTGAAAGCCAGTGCAATGGGGTTGGTGAGTGTGCGTCCTGTGGCGGGAAATGTTGAGGGTTCGGGCGTCGGCCCGACAACGGCCCGGATGGAGGATGCCCTGCAGAAAGGCGACCTGCAGCGCGCCTATAGCGAGTGGGAGACCTTGCCGGCGGACGCCAAGGCTGTTTCCAGCGAGTTCATCAGCCAGCTCAAGGCGCGGCGGGATGCGGATGCGCTTATCCAGCGCCTCGTCGCCGACAGCGTCAAGCCGAAGCAGGTGAATGAAGAAAGCACGCTTTCAACTGCACCGGCCGGAAATTGAGGAGAGGCCTCATGCTGCGCGTCCTGTTTTATTTCGTTGTCATTGCGGTTCTGGGGCTTGGCTTTGCGTGGCTGGCAGATCGGCCCGGAGAATTGCATGCCGTCTTTGCCGGCAATCAGTACAGCGTTCCGTTGATCACCGCCGCCGCCATGCTGGTGGCGCTGGTTGCAGTCATTCTCATCTGCTGGTGGCTGATCAAAAGCATCTGGCAATCGCCTTATATATTGCACCGCCATTTTCGTGCACGCAAGCGCGACCGCGGTTATCAGGCGCTGTCAACCGGCCTGATTGCGGCCGGTGCCGGTGATGCCGTGACCGCACGGCTGATGATGAAGCGTGCGGCCGGCCATCTGAGTTCCGATCAGGAGCCGCTGATCAAGCTTCTGGATGTGCAAACAGCCATGCTTGAAGGACGCACCGATGATGCGCGCAAGGGCTTTGAGGCACTGATCGAGGATCCAGAAACCCGGCTTCTTGGTCTGCGTGGGCTTTATATCGAGGCGCAGCGTGCGGGCGCAATGGAAGCAGCACGCCATTATGCGGCAGAAGCGGCAAAGCTGGCGCCGCAGCTGGAATGGGCGTCTTCCGCCGTCATGGGGCAGCTTTGCGCCGAAGGTGACTGGGATGGCGCACTCAAGCTGGTCGATGCGCGCAAACAGGCGCTTGCCCATGGCAAGGATGTGGCCAGGAAAGAGCGCGCAGCACTTCTGACGGCGCGCGCCATGGCCAATATCGACACCAATCATGCCGCCGCCAAGGCAGATGCGCTGGAGGCAAACAGGCTGGCGCCCGATCTGGTGCCTGCCGCGGTAACGGCAGCGCGGGCGCTTTTCACCGATGGCGAAGTGCGCAAGGGTTCAAGAATTCTGGAGGCGGCATGGAAGCGCTTTCCGCATCCGGATATTGCGGCTGCCTATATTGACGGGCGCGCTGGCGATACGGCTCAGGACCGCCTGAAACGGGCGCGCCACCTGGTGTCGCTGCGCTCGCATACGGTGGAGGGCAGTCTTGCGCTGGCGCGGGCGGCCTATGATGCAGGCGATTACAAGCTGGCGCGCGAGAATGTCGAAAAGGTCATCCGCTCCGCACCGCGTGAAAGCGCCTATCTGCTGCTTGCCGATATTGAGGAGGCCGAAACCGGTGATCAGGGCAAGGTGCGCCAGTGGCTTTCCATGGCTGTCAAGGCGCCGCGCGATCCGGTCTGGACGGCCGATGGCTATGCGTCAGAGCAATGGTCGCCCGTGTCGCCGGTTACAGGTCGGCTGAACAGTTTTGAATGGAAGACACCGGTTGAACAATTGTCGCCGGTCATTGAAGCGCATCAGCCGGAAGTCAGGGGAGCGGTTGAAGAGGCCAAAGCGCTTTCGCCAGTCGTGCATCTGGACGAGGCGCGCCGACAGGCAAGGGCGAAAGCGGCCAGGCACGATGTCGAGGATGCGCAGACCATGGTTCCTGCCGCAGAGCCTGCACGGAAGGCGCCGGCACAAAAACCGGAAAAGCACGACACGTTGGCGGAAAAGAATGATGAGGTGGAAGACGCCCATCTCCCACAGGGGCCGATTGTCTTCGATGATCCGGGTGTCGATGAGGATGAACGCCAGCGTAAGGCAAAGAACGCATTCAGATTATTCTAAAGTTTAAACCGGACAGAATCGCTGGAAGACGGTTGATCTGTTGTGGTATTGGTACAGGCAGACATCTGTTGATGTCTGCCTTTTGTTGTTTTTCTGGATTGATTGCGCCTTTTTCGGTTTTACCAAGAGGGCAGGCTTTCAGAATTGATGCGTTGTGCTTCTGCGCAGAACATATGAGGGGCGATGTTCGAACGTCTTCTGGATTTCCTGAAAGATCTACCCGGTGCAGCTCTCCGGGCATCGACAGATAAGGACAGTCAGGACAATTTGCGCGTGGCCATTGCTGCCTTGCTGTTTCATGTCATGGAAGCGGATGGTGAAACGCGCGAGGTGGAGCGTGAAAGACTGGCATCCACGCTGGGCCAATATTTCAGATTGAAGAAGGATGAAGTCAAAAGACTCATCAAGGCCGCGGAGGCTGCGGATGCCGAGGCAATTGACCTTGCCAATTTTGCCCGTGTCGTGCGGCGGCATCTCGACCACCGGGCGCGCGTTGAATTTGTCATGTTGATGTGGGATCTGGTCTGCGCCGATGGCGAAGTGCGCGAAATCGAAGCCGATGTCATGTGGCGTGTTGCCGGCCTGATGGAGCTTACGGACGATGAGCTCAACGAGATTGAGCAACGGGTGGCGCAATTGCATGCCTAGAGCTGTTCCAGGAAAAGTGGGAACCGGTTTTCCACCAGGATGCCGGCGCAAGCGATGAAGTCGCGCCCAGAATGATGATGAAAAGGCCGTCAGGACGATTTCGACCACGAGCGCCGAAGTCAGGCTGTAGCCGCCGGTGATAGATCACCATAGCCACTGGAGGCAAAGGTGGCGGGCGAGAAGCCGGCCTTGCCGCAGGCGATGATATAAAGGATCGTGGCCGCGGCAATGCCGCCCAGAACCTGTGCGATCCAGTAGGGGATGAGGTCTCTGGCCGGAAAATGGCCGTCAAGCATCAGGCCAAGCGAGACCGCCGGATTGAAATGTCCGCCGGATTGAAATGTCCGCCGGAAATACCGTCAACGGCCATGGTCAGGATGGTAAGCCCAAAGGCAAGCGCAACACCTGTGAATCCGGTGCCAAGTTCCGAAAATGTGGCAACCAGAACAGTACTGCCGCAGCCACCGAAGACCAACCAGATGTACCGAAAAACTCTGCTGACAGTTTGTGCAAAATGGTAATCTTCACAATTCTTGAATTGAAATTATGGCTTTCGATAACTATGCTTGAAATATAGTCTATTATTTTATTTCCATCATGTGAATAATTATTCGAAACGAAACTGCCGTCGGTTCTTGTCATGTTTGTATTTATTGAAAAAACTATAATTTCCATGATTCAGGCAGGGGGTATGCTTGTGTGCGTGGGGATAAGTCATGCAGCGATGTCTTCAATTGCCGGCTGCGGGGGAGAGTTGCTAAGCCAGATGAAAAGGCTGTATAAGAACAGGCATTACAGATGGCGTCTTGCGCGAGGGATGCTCCTGAAAAGCAAATGATTGCAAGATGAAAGCCGCAGTTTGGTCAAAGGATCGACGATTTTGAAGAACATAAACTGTAAGTGCGGTGTACGTCTCTCACTCAATATATTGCTGGTTGCGGGTCTTTCATGTACATCCTCAGGATGTACGGCAACAGCCTGGTCTGAAAAGGTCAGTTTTGATGCGGCACCGCAGCCAACCGAATGTGCTGGCTGGCAACGCATCAATATGGGGCCAAGGGCCGCGATGGTTCTCGTGCGCGAGGATGCAAAACTGGTTGCGGAAATCGACGCGCATAATCTGCGTGGGCGTAAGCTCGGCTGTTGGAATTAGCCGTCTGTCTGCCACGCACTCTTTTTCGTGTCCTGTTTGATTGTGTTCAGGTGTTTATTTTGCTTCTGCGTTCAGCGTAAACTTTCGCAGATGCAAATTCATGCGTTTTTTCATAAAGCTGGGCGGATTTAACGCAACATTAACCGTCCGGGATAATGGTCAGTCTGATATCGAAATCATCCGCAGGGCTTGCGCCGGCGGGCAATGAAGAGAAGCAGACCGGTGATACGTTTTGAGAATGTCGGCCTGAGATATGGAATGGGGCCTGAAATCCTGCGGGATGTCAGCTTCCATATTCCGCCGCGCTCGTTCCAGTTTCTGACGGGGCCGTCGGGGGCTGGCAAGACGACCCTTCTGCGCCTTCTGTTCATGGCCCTGAAGCCGACACGTGGCCTGATCAATATTTTCGGCAAGGATGTTGCAAGCCTTGATCACAAACAGGTGCCGATGCTGCGGCGGCGCATTGGCATTGTGTTTCAGGATTTTCGCCTGCTCGACCACATGACGACCTATGAGAATGTCGCGCTGCCCTTGCGCGTGCGCGGCAAGGAGGAGGCGACCTATCGCCATGAGGTCGAGGAGCTGTTGCATTGGGTCGGGCTTGGTGACCGCATGAATGTGCTGCCGCCCGTGCTGTCAGGTGGTGAAAAACAGCGCGCGGCGATTGCCCGTGCATTGATCGACCAGCCGGAACTGCTGCTGGCGGACGAGCCGACGGGCAATGTCGATCCGCCGCTCGCCAAGCGCCTGTTGCGCCTGTTTATCGAACTCAATCGTTCTGGAACTGCAGTTGTCATTGCCACGCATGACCTTTCCCTGATGGATCAGGTCGATGCGCGGCGCATGATTCTCGATCAGGGACGGCTCGACATCTATGAGTGAGCTGATGCGCATGATGCAAAGAAGCTGGTCGGATTTCAGGCTTCGGCTGGAAGACCTGAAGGACATGCTGTTCGTGCGCATTGGCAAGCGTCGCAAACGGCAGGGGCCAACGCCGATCGTGCCGGATGGCAGCGTCACTGGAACGGCGCTGGTCATTGTCATTGCCATCATGACCTTTCTTGCCTGCCTGACGCTTGGTGGCGTCACGCTGGTGAAAGCCTCGGCCTCTGCCTGGCAGAGCCAGATTGCGCGCGAGGCGACGATCCAGATCCGCCCGGTCGATGGGCAGGATATGGAGAAGGCACTGGAACAGGCAAGCGCGATTGCGCGCGGCTTTGCCGGGGTCAAGGGAACCGAGATTGTCGACAAGGCGGCAACGGCGCGTCTTCTGGAACCATGGCTTGGCAGTGGTCTGGACATTGATGAACTGCCCGTGCCGCGGCTGGTGGTGGTGACCATTGATGAGACATCGCCGCCAGATTTTGAAACCATGCGCAGCGAGATTTCCCGTGCGATACCGGCCGCCAGTCTTGATGATCACCGCACCTGGGTTGATCGTCTGGTCGCCATGGCCAATACGACGGTTCTGGTTGGCACGGCCGTGCTGTCCCTGGTGATTGTGGCAACCGTGCTAACGGTCATTTTTGCCACGCGCGGCGCCATGTCGGGCAACAGCCATATTATCGAAGTGCTGCATTTCATCGGGGCGGAATCGAAATTCGTGGCGCGCGAATTTGAATGGCATTTCTTCCGTACCGCCTTCAAGGGTGCGCTGATCGGCGGCGCTGCCGCCATGCTGGTGTTCCTTGTCTTTTCGTGGTGGGCTGCCAGCAATATTGCCACGCCTGAGGGTGATCAGGCCGCAGCCCTGTTCGGCAATTTTTCGATCGGCCGTGATGGCTATATCGGTGCGGCGATCATCATCTTTCTGGTGAGTGTCCTGACGATGCTGACCAGTCGTCTGACGGTCATCCGCCAGCTGTCACTGATGGACGGGCCGGGAGGGCGGGCAGAATGACACTCTCTTCGCTTTATTCCGGTCGTGGTCATGCCAATTTCGAGCGCGCCTTGGCTGCCTATCGCTCATCGGGCATTCAGCGGGCACAAAAACCTACGGTCATACGCAGGTCTGATGTGGCTTCGTGGCGCAGTGCGGTTGCCGCGCCACTGTCATTAATCGTACTTGCTTCGGCCAAAATACTGTGGTCTGTGCTCCACATCATGTTTCGACGCCTGCAACCCGTATCAATCGCACTTTTTCTTGTCATGGCTGCTTTTGTGGCGGGTTTTGTCATGTTCAGCGAGCATGTGACGACAATGCAGCCGCCGACGATTGACAAGCCGGCCGATGGCATTGTCGTCCTGACCGGCGGACATGCGCGCATCAGAACGGCACTCGATCTTCTGCGGGAGAAGAAGGGACAGCGGCTTCTGATCAGCGGCGTTCATGCCGCCACGAACAAGCAGGATCTGAAGCGCATCAACCAGGATGACCAGAACCTGTTTGACTGCTGCATAGATCTGGATCGTTCAGCGCTCAACACGCTTGGCAATGCGACGGAAAGTGAACGCTGGATCCGTGCCCATGGCTATCGCTCGGTGATTGTGGTGACCAATGGCTATCATATTCCGCGCAGTATTCTGGAAATGTCGAACCGCATGAAGGATGTCGAGTTCATTCCCTATCCGGTGGTCAATGGCGACAAGCGTCCGCAGGGCTGGATCGGCTATGGCGATGAATTGCGCATCCTGCTGGTGGAATATGTCAAATATCTGGGTGCCTATGCGCGCGCTGGTCTGAGCAACCTTCTGGGAATAGACGTCGAAAGCCTGTCTTTCTGAACGTGCTGGCCAAATGTTTCACCCTTGCATGTGATAACGGGCCGCTCAGCGTAATTCTCACTGGAAAAAACTCACTTTCCTGATATATCGGGCGCGGATCATTTGCATTCCAGCGCTGCATTCTTTCGTGAATGTTCGCTCAAGCCCGGCGGGATCATCACCCATATATGCTTTATCTGCGCTCTGTTCTGTTTAATGTGGCCTTCTATCTCTGCACTTTCGTGCAGATGGTGATTTATACGCCGTTCTATTTCCTGTTGCCGCGCAAGAAGGCGTGGATCGTGCCCAAGACCTGGGCGAGGGTTAATCTCTGGCTGCAGAAACATATTGCCGGCACGGATCATGTGATTGAAGGCCTGGAGAATATTCCGCAGGGGGGCTATATCTGCGCGCCAAAGCATCAGTCGGCATGGGATACCTATGCCTTCCTGCCGCATCTGGACGATCCGGTTCTGATCCTGAAACGCGAATTGATGCGTATTCCGCTGTTTGGCTGGTATGTGGCCAAGATGCGCATGATTCCGGTTGATCGCGGCTCGCGGGTGAAGGCGCTGAACTCGATCACGGAAGGGGCAAAACAGGCGCTTGCCGAAGGCAGGCAGGTTCTGATCTATCCGGAAGGAACGCGCCGCACCCCGGGAGCGCCGCCGGAATACAAATATGGCATCGTCCATCTCTATACTTCATTGAACGTGCCGGTTCTGCCGATTGCGCATAATGCCGGGCTCTATTGGCCACGCCGCAAGTTCCTGCGCTATCCCGGTACGATCCGTTGCCGGATTCTGCCGCCAATACCGCCGGGATTGAGCAAGGAGGAGTTTCTGCGTCGTTTGATCGAAGTGACCGAAACGGCGTGCGATGAGCTGCTGGTTGCGGCTAGTCGCGATCCAAATCCACCGCCAATGCCACCAACAGCCAAGCGAAGGTTAAAGGAATTGGGTGCATAACCCATCGATTGCAAACGAAGTTGTAACTGCTCCAACAAATGACAATTCGTCGCGTTTTGTAAAACTTTCGTTTTCTTGCACGAGAGACTGAAACCCGTTATCAGAGCGCGACACGAAAGGACACATCATGAATATTGATGCAATTTCCATCGGTAACAATCCGCCTGAAGACGTTAATGTCATTATTGAAGTGCCAGTCGGTGGCCATCCGATCAAGTACGAGATGGACAAGAAGGCTGGAGCCCTTATTGTTGACCGTTTCCTCTATACGCCAATGACCTATCCGGGCAATTACGGTTTTGTACCGCATACGCTCTCGGATGATGGTGACCCGATCGACGTTCTGGTTTGCAACACCCGTCCGCTGGTACCGGGCTGCGTGATCAATGTTCGTCCGATAGGCGTTCTGATCATGGAAGACAATTCCGGCAAGGACGAAAAGATCATTGCCGTTCCGTCGCCGCACCTGACGCGCCGTTACGAAAAGGTGCATGATTATTCCGATCTGCCGGAAATCACCCTGAAGCAGATTGCGCACTTCTTCGAACACTACAAGGATCTCGAACCAGGCAAGTGGGTCAAGATCGGTGACTGGGGCGATGAAGACTATGCCCGCAAGATCATCGTTGAAGCGATCGAACGTGCACAGGGCAAGTAATTGATCCCGATTGATGCTTGAAGAAAGCCCGGTTTTGGCCGGGCTTTTTGTTTGTGCCTGTTGTCTTACATGAGCAGGGCAGGGGCAAGCGTCGTCCAGATGAACTGGCGAATGAAGAAAATGAGCAGCAGAACAATGACGGGCGATATATCGATGCCACCCATATTGGGCAGCAGATTGCGGATGGGACGCAAGACCGGTTCCGTGACCTTGTAGAGAAACTCGCCGACTGACGCGACGAAGCGATTGCTCATATTGACAACGTTAAATGCATAGAGCCAGGAATAAATGGCGCTTGCGATCAGGATCCACGTATAGATTTCAAGCGCCAGATCTATCGTGCGGAACAATGCAATCATGTTGGTCTCCTTGCCAGATGTGGCAGATGTAGCGGTTGCACTCCCGTTGAACAAGGGCACGTGGTCTGGCTCTGCAAACTTTCAGCCTGAAATTTTGTACAGGCGATGGGGGCAGGGAACGGAGAGGGCGGCATGCGCACAGCACCCCATGATTTCCAGTGACAGCAGATCCCTTGTCAATGAAATCCGGCCGCCGATACCAGCCTTTCCTGGGCTGCGGGGTGATGATTGTCATGGCTCCATGAGGAAGCAAGCGCCAGACCCGTCGCAAGGTATCAGCAACAGCATCGTGATCGGTGCGAAACCGGATTGTTCAGCCTTGGTCAGGGCAGTGGCCGGAAATATCTGGCCGGTGGAAGGGATTCTGGCAGCCTTTCCTTGAAAATCAGAAGGATGAACAAATATGCGTTCAGGCGCTGTGCTTGCAGCCGTTCTTCTGGCGCGCCAGGATTTCGTGCATCATGTCACTGACATGTTCCAGCGCGTGATCGCGTACGCGCATATTCTTCAGGTGTTGGATCGTATTGGTGAGATAGTCAATATTCGGGCCGGATTCGCCCCGCGATGAAGCGACAATGGCAGCGGCGGCCTTTGCATCAAGCCTGCCGGCATATTGCTCGTGATGGCGGTTGGCGACATAGGCGAGCGCGCGGACAATACGTCCATCGGCAAGATGCAATGGCAGCCATTTCTCGAAATAGACATTGTTCGACATTTCGCGTTCGCGCAGATAGGCAATCACCTCATCCGTCATGGCGCCCGGAACACGAAAGGCAATGCCAAGGCAGGAGCCGCCGGCATCCAGCCCCAGAACCAGCCCAGGATGGTCGGGTGTGCCGCGGTGGACATATGAATAGATGCACAGGCTGCGGCGATAACCATGCAGACGGGCGCGCACGGTCTCGACATGGGCAAAGCCCGGCCGCCACATCAGCGAACCATAGCCAAAGACCCAGAAATCCCTGGATCGTTCATCCTGTATCGTGGCATTTTTTCCAGAATTTCTATAAGGCATGAATTCGAAATCACTTACATAAGGATATGCGTTGTTTTTTCCGGTCGGTCGCATCACTAACCGCATTATTGCCATAATATGGCCACCACTTGGCCACAGCAATCATGATGTTTCCATCACATCTTGCGCGATTGGGTGATCATCCAGTTCCGACAGTGTGTCAGAACAATGTTTTGCAAAAGGCTAATCAGATGACAGTCTCTGCACCAAGCATTCATGATAACGGCCAGAAGAAGCCGGGCAATCGCTGGTTTGTTGTTCTGGCACTGCTGCTCATCGTCGTTTTTCTTTACAGTGTGGTCTGGTATTACATGGCTGGCAAGCTGGAACAGCGCGCCAAGGCAGATATGGCAAAACTGGCCGCGCAGGGTGTGGGCGTGCAATGCGAGGATCTGCATATTGGCGGCTATCCGCTGCGCATGAATGTGGTGTGCGACACCATATCCTGGAAGAAGCCTGCGGCAGGCATGGCGTTCAGCGCCGGCCGACTCACATCGGGCTCGCCGGTCTATGCGCCGAAAGCCTTGAGCAACAGGCTGGAAGGCCCGGCCTATGTCGAGTTTCCGGGGCTGAAGCCGCTTGAAATCAACTGGAGCAGTTTTACCTCCAACACACGGCTTGCACGGCCATTCCCGACCGAAATTACCGTGTTGGCAAGCGACGTGGCGGTTGGCATGCGCACGGAAACCACCACAACCGTGCCGCAGGGCACGCTGGAGCAGCTTGATCTGTCGGTCAGCGAGGTTGATGGCAATCTGAAACTGCAGGGCCGTTTTGTCGGTTTCAAGCTGGCTTCCACCCTGCTTGGCAACAGCAGAAGCCCGGAACTGGATGGGGTGGCCGATATTGATGTATCGGATGCCGCAACCCTGTTAAGTGGCGAGGGGTCCATTGCGGACCGTCTGATCGGACATTCCGGCGTGATCCATCAGGCGATGATTTCCATGCCCAATGGCGCCAATATCACCCTGTCAGGCCCATTTTCGATTGATGATGACGGGCTGATCGATGCGGATGTGAAGCTGAAGCTGGTCAATCCGCAATCCTTCCTGCAGGCAGGTCAGATGATGTTTCCGACCCAGAGCGGCAATCTGACAACCATCATGTTTGCGCTTGGCGCCATGCCAAAGGACGAAAACGGTAATCCCATCATCGAACTGACCATCCGCAAGAGCAAGGTCAGCGCCGGTTTCATTCCGCTCGGCCGCTTGCCGAGCCTGTAACGCAATCAGCCTATAGGCGGATTGCGTTGGCTGGACGGAAAATCGTTTTTCGGGCAGGTGCCCGAAAAACATATTGCAGAACAATGATTAATCCGTTCTTGTTTTCGCGGCGACCTGGCGGCCAAAGTCTGGCGCATCCACTTCCTGACCAGCCTCGATAATGCTGCGGCGTACGGCGCGCGTGCGGGTGAACAGGTCGAACAGCGCATCGCCATCGCCCCAGCGGATCGAGCGTTGCAGCGAGGCGAGATCTTCCGAGAAGCGGCCCAGCATTTCAAGGATGGCATCCTTGTTATGCAGGCAGACATCGCGCCACATGGTCGGGTCGGATGAGGCAAGGCGGGTGAAATCACGGAAACCGGAAGCGGAATATTTGATCACTTCCGAATTGGTCACCTTTTCCAGATCGCTGGCCGTGCCGACAATATTGTAGGCGATGAGATGTGGCAGATGCGAGACGATGGCGAGCACCAGATCGTGATGCTGCGGGTCCATGACATCGAGCCTTGAGCCACAGGCCGTCCAGAAATCGCTGAGCTTGCTGAGGGCTTCCTCGTCGGTATCGGGAAGTGGTGTGAGAATGCACCAGCGATTGGTAAACAGCTCGGCAAAGCCGGCATCAGGGCCGGAAAATTCCGTACCGGCAATCGGATGACCCGGAATGAAATGGACATGATCCGGCAGTTCCGGCTGCATCTGCGCAATGACGGATGCCTTGGTTGAGCCGACATCGGTGACAATGGCGCCGGGCTTGAGCGCGCTGGCAATCTGGCGCGCAACCGTGCCGGATGAGCCGACCGGCACCGAAACAATGACGAGATCGGCATCGCGCACGGCTTCGGCACTGTTGGTGGTGTAGCTGTCCCCCAACCCCAGCTCCTCTGCGCGTTTCAGCGTTTCGGCGCTGCGGGTGGCGATGGCAATATGATTGCACAGATTTTCGCGGCGGATGACGCGCGCCAATGATGATCCGATAAGGCCAATACCGATCAGCGCGATTTTATCAAAATGGACAGTGGACATTGTTCTACTTCAAAAACTCGGTGAGGGCGGCGACTACGCCGTGATTGGCTTCTTCTGATCCGACAGTCATGCGCAGCGCATTGGGGAAGCCATATCCACCAACACGGCGCAGGATATAGCCGCGCTGCTGCAGATAGGCATCGGCCCTGGCTGCCGAATGGGCCTCGTCTTCGGGGAAGTGGATCAAAAGGAAATTCGTGACCGATGGCGTCACGCGCAGGCCAAGCCTGGTGAATTCACAGGTCAGCCAGTTCAGCCATTTTTCATTATATTCGACCGACTTTTCGACATGGGCTCGGTCGCGGATGGCCGCAGCCCCGGCAGCAATGGCGGCCGAATTCATGTTGAACGGCCCGCGAATACGGCCAACCGCATCGATCACATGCTGCGGCGCATACATCCAGCCGATGCGCAGTGCCGGAAGGCCATGGATTTTCGAGAAGGTACGGGTCATCACGACATTTTCATTGCCGGCAACCAGTTCAATACCCGCTTCATAATCATTGCGGCGGACATATTCGGCATAGGCGGCATCAAGCACCAGCAGCACATTCTTCGGCAGGCCGGCATGCAGGCGGCGCACTTCCTCGAACGGCAGATAGGTGCCGGTCGGATTGGCCGGATTGGCAATAAAGACGATGCGCGTGCGCGGCGTGACGGCGGCAAGAATAGCATCAACATCGATGCGCTCATCCTTTTCCTTCACCGTCACCGGGGTTGCACCAGCGCCGAGCGTCTGGATCTTGTAGACGGCAAAGCCGTGTTCGGTGATGATCGACTCATCACCCGGTGCAAGATAGGTCTGGCACAGCAGGCCGAGCAGTTCATCAGAACCATTGCCGCACATGATATTGGCAATGTTCAGCCCTTGCGTCTCGGCAATGGCTTCACGCAGCGCATAGGCCTGTCCGTCGGGATAGATATAGAGTTTGTCGACCAGGCTGCGGTAGGCCTCGACTGCCTTTGGGCTGGGACCGAGCGGCGTTTCATTGGACGAGAGCTTGTAAACCTTGGCAACACCTTCAACATGTTCCTTGCCCGGCACATAGGCTGCGATATTCAGCAGACCTGCCTTGGGCTGGGGACGGTTGAGGTTTTCTTGCTTGGTCATGGCTTTGGCTCCGCCAAAATTGGTGTTGAAGTTGAAGAAATGTTGCGCTGGCGGCATAAACCGCCGCCGCGCGCAAGTCGAGAAAAACATTGCCTGGCATGTCATGGCTACCAGCAAAAGGGGCGTTTTTCTGGCCGCCGTGACTTTTAAAGCATTTTCAGACGAAACGAAATCACGAGAAATGTGCCTGCCCCTATCGGTCGCTCATGCACGGCCTTGCTTATGACGCATGCAACCTTTGGGTGGCCAGCACTCAATCCGGTTTCTGCTTTCGCCTGAGTGTGTCGCTGCGCCAGCCACTGACGGGTGAACCTTGAGGCGCCAGCACAGGTACAAAGACGCGGCGCGAGGCGCGTTGCGCGACCGGCAGCCCCTGATAAAGGCGTTTTTGCGCCTCCAGCACCAGGACACCGGCAAAGATCGGACAGACACGCCGCCCCAGCCCGTCCAGGGCAAGCGAGGGGCGCATCATCCAGCGCCGGGTGACGGGCGGAAAATGCAGGGCATGGGTGATCGTATTGACGGTGAAGTTGGCCTCGCGCAAAAGGGTGGCAAGTTGTCTGCGGCTATAGGGGCGACCGCTGCCAAAGGGGGTGTGTTCAAAGCGCGCCCAGACACCGCGCCGGTTTGGCACGACAATGACAATGCGCCCATTGGGAGCAAGAACCCGCCAGAGTTCCTTCAGTGTTTCTTCCGCATTTTCCGCATATTCGAGCGCATGAACCATCAATATGCGGTCAATGGACGAATCGGGCAGGGGAAGTTCTTCATCAAAGACCAGCGCGGTTGCGGACGGCGCACCATGCGGCCAGGCAATCGCGCCCTGTCCGGCCGGCATGAAGGCAAAGGTGCGCTCGGTATCCGGACTGAAGCGGTCGAGATAGGGCAGGCTATAGCCAAGCCCCACCAGACGTTCGCCAGGCAAACGCGTCCACAGGCTCGAAAGCGTCATGGTAATGGCGCGTTCGACCAGATGGCCCAGGGTCGTTTCATAAAATGAACGCAGTTCGATAATGTCTGGATGCATGATGGCGGCACGCTATCGTAAATTCGCCTCATAGGGAATGGATAAGCGTCTTTGAGCATGCAGCCGGACGTGCAATTCTTTCAAAGCGTGGTATAGAGCTTTTTCATTTTCACCTAGGCGACAGTTCAGGAGAAGCGGTGAATGCCAGAGGTAAGCGGCAAGGCAATTGAAATTCTGTTTAGCGCCGAGGAGATCGCCAAGCGCAATCTCGATCTGGCCCAGATGATTTCAGGCCGCCAGTTTCACAATCTATTGACCATTTCGATCCTGAAAGGTTCGTTCATTTTCGCAGCCGATCTCATCCGTGCCATGCATAATGCGGGCGTTGAGCCGGATATGGAATTCATCACCGTGTCGAGCTATGGTGCCGGCACGACCAGCACCGAAGTCAAGCTCCTGCGTGATATCGATAGCGATGTACGCGATCGCGACGTGCTGTTGATCGATGATATTCTCGAATCGGGCAAGACGCTGAAATTCGTGCGCGAACTGATGCTGCAACGCGGTGCGCGCAGCGTCAGCATTGCCGTGCTGCTTGACAAGCGCATGCGCCGCCAGGTTGATATCGAGGCCGATTTCGTGGCCTTTGAATGCCCGGACTATTTCGTGGTCGGCTATGGCATGGATGTGGCGCATTCCTTCCGCCAGCTGCCCTATGTCGGCCGCGTGATGGAAGACTGATCCGCGAAAACCGCCCCTCACTTTTCCTGGAACTGTTTGTTATTTTCGCAGTTCCGGACGGAAAACCGGTGCCCACTTTTCCTGGAACTGCTTATTGATCAAATTTCAGCAGGCGCTGCAGATATTCCTTTTCCAGTTGCGGCGTCAGCGCCTTGCCCAGCTTGCGGCGGATTTCATCAAGGATTTCACGCGCGCGCTGAATGTCGATCTCGCCGGGAATCTTGACATTGCCGCCAAGGCTGTCCTGTCCGCGTTCCCGGCCAAGCGGATCGCGCCCTTCACCAGACTGCCCTGCCTCTGAACCTTCCTGACCCATGGCCTGCTGCATTTTCTGCATCATGTCACGGCTGGCACGGCGCAGCGCATTCAGGGCCTCGCCCTGCTGGTCGGTGGCATCGCCCGTCTCACTGCGGCCAAGCGCTTCGGCAGCATCATTCATTGCATCGCCGGCATCAGAAAAATCCTTGCCGGGTTCAATGCCAAGCTCTTTCAGCTCATCCATCAGCTTTTGCAGGTCGGATTGGATGTCCTTTTGCTGCTGCTGCAGTTTGCGCATGGTCTCAGCCATGTCTGAAGGAATATTGCCGTTTTCCTGTTCGCCATCCTGGCTGCCAAAAAAGTCTTCGCCCATGCCGTACTGATCCTGCAATTTCTTGTCGAGGGCGAAGGTGTCGTTCATGTTCTGCTGCTGGCGACGCATCAGATCGCCAAGCCTGTTCATCTGATTCTGCATCTGTCTGGACTGGCTTTGTCCCTGACCCTGGCCTTGCCCATTGGGCTGGGCCATCTGCAGATTGTTCAGCAAGCTCTGCAATTGCGACAGCAATTGCTCGGCCTGGTCGCGTGCACCCTGCTTGGCCAGTTCCTCGATCTGATCCATCAGGCGTTGCAGATCTTTCTGGCTCAGAACACGCGCATTCGGATTGGGCGGCAGGCGCGAGGCATTGGGGTTCTGCTGTTGTCTTTGCGCAAACTCACGCAGAAAATCCTGCATGGCCTTGCGCAATTCTTCCGACAGTTTTGCGATCTCTTCGGGCGTTGCGCCTTTCTGCAAGGCATTGCGCAGGGCTTCCTGCGCCTGACGCAGGCGGCGTTCTGCCGCCGACAGGTTTCCGTCCTCGATGCCCAGCGCAACCTGCCACATGTAATCAGCCGTATCGCGCAGCTCGTCCTCGATGTGCGACAGGCGCAAACGCGAACGGATGGTGGTCAGGCCAAGATAGTGCGGGATGTTTTTGATGGTTTCTTCCGGCCGCAGCATCAGCGCATTGAGCATGTCCAGCACATGATCGCGCTGGCTGGCGTCGAGCGCCAGAATGCGGCGCTGTTCGGCAATGGCGCGTGCCAGCGGATTGGCAAAGGGTCGCTCGGGCAGGATGATGATCTTGGTCTCACTACGGCCAATATGACCGGCACCATCAACGACCACCAGCGTGATTGCGACCTTTTCACCTGCCCATGGATGTTCGGTCAGGTCTTTTGCCGTGCTTGCTTCCTTCGTGCCACGCCGCGGCAGGGTAAGCGGCAGGTCCGGCGGGTCAAACAGAGGGATGGTGTGGTCGCTGTCCTCCTCCTGATTGAGTGGCACGATCTCGGCATAGGCTTTTGCCAGCGGATAATCGTCATCAATCTCGTAGGAAAGCTGCAATGTGCCGTTCAATGCACGCCCCGGCTCCTTGGTGAAGCGTATCGTTGGCAGGCGGTCGGGGATGACGGAGAATCTCCAGCCAACATCCGTGCCGGAAAGGGCGATTGTCTCATCCTGCTGCAATTCATGGCGGAAGTTGCGGCTGCCATCGACCGCACCCTGATCATCCTCATTGTGAGGCAAGGCGATGATATTGCGCTTTTTGCCATTGGGGTCCGTTGCGGTGAGCTTTGCGTTGTTTGCGCCGATGAGGCGCACGGAAACAATGCTTCCCTGCGGCACTGCGATCGGGTTGGACTGCTCATTGCCGGCGGTGGCAAGGAAAATCGGTGCACGGCCGCTATAGGGTGGCGGCGTGACCCAGGCATCTATACGCACCGGAATATCATTGGCACCATTGCGAATCCGGAAAGCATCTGCCAGCCGTCCGCTGTGGTCACTGTGCGAATAGGCAATGGCTGTTACGAACAACAATGCGACGATCGCGCGGAGGGCAAATGGATCGCGTTCCGGTATATGCGGGCGCGGCAGGCCGGCATGCAGATGGGTGAGCCGTTCTGCCATGCGCCGCTGATGTTCACGCCAGAGGGCTTGTGCAACCGGATCGTCCGTGGCGGTGGCAAGCCGGCTGGTCTGAACGGCGAGCGGCTCATGCGCAAGATTGTTGACGGCTTCGAGCCTTCGGGTGATTTCGTCAGCCGTTGGCGCGCGAAAGCGCAAGGGCAACGCCAGGGCAATCAGGCTGGCGGAGCCGAAAATGACCAGGACGCCGATATGGAGTGCGCGCGGCAGGAGGGCAAAAAGGCCAAACCATGCGGCACTGACAAACAGGGCAACGAGCAGGATGATTGGCAGGACAAGCGGCCAGAGACGCTCGAATCCCATGACGAGACAGGCACGCAGGCGAAGGCGGCGAATTTTTGCGCCTTCGCCCTGAAACAGACGCAGAAAAGCATCACGCCAAAGGCGCGCTGCCGTTTTCCTGTTGCTGTTTTGCACCGGGCCGATTTCGCTCATTCCTGGTTTCTGATGCGCCTATCCATTGCATTTGTTTCAGAATAGCATGCATCATGGCAAAGGCGAGGCTTTGCGCATATTTTGTGTCACAGCCAGTCTGGCACCGAATCCAGCGCCAGCAGATCCTCATAGGTCCTGCGCGGGCGAATGACGTGAAAACGGTCGCCATCGACCAGAACTTCCGGCACAAGCAGACGGCTGTTGTACGTATTGGACATCACCGCGCCATAGGCGCCAGTCGTTGATACGGCGATCAGATCACCCGGTTCCGGCTTTGCCGTTTCGCGGTCGAGGCCGAGATAATCGCCCGTCTCGCAGACGGGGCCGACATAATCGGCGCGGAAACGCGGCGCATCTTCAGGCGGCAGGACGACCGGGCGGATTTCGTGGTAGGCATCATAAAGCGTCGGGCGGATGAGGTCGTTCATCGCCGCATCGACAATGATGAAATTCTTCGCATCGCCTTCCTTGACGAAAATCACTTCCGAAACCAGAAGCCCGGCATTGCCGACGATCAGGCGGCCTGGCTCGAAGATCGTCTTGAGGCCAAGCGGCTTGATATGGCGCGCAACGATTTCGGAATAGGCAACCGGCAGCGGCGGCGGATTGTTGTCGCTGCGGTAGGGAATGCCAAGCCCGCCGCCGCAATCGACATGCTGAATGTCATGGCCGTCGGCTCTGAGATCGCGGACGAGTTCGGCAAGCAGCGCAAAGGCATTGTCAAATGGTTCCAGATCGATGATCTGGCTACCGATATGCATGTCGATGCCGACAACCTTGATACCCGGCAGGCTTGCGGCATGGCGATAGGCATCACGCGCCTTCACATGCGGAATGCCGAACTTGTTTTCCGATTTGCCGGTCGAGATCTTGGCATGGGTCTTGGCATCGACATCCGGATTGATGCGTAGCGAGACCGGCGCAATCTTGCCATTGGCAACGGCGCGTGCCGAGAGAATGTCCAGTTCAGGTTCTGATTCGACATTGAAGCAGTGAATGCCTGCCTGCAGCGCGAAATCCATCTCGCGCGGTGTCTTGCCGACGCCGGAAAAGACGATCTTTTCTGCCGGAATGCCGGCCGCCAGCGCACGGCGGATTTCACCTTCCGAAACCGTATCGGCACCCGCGCCAAGCTTTGCCAGGGTCTTCAGCACCGCCTGATTGGAATTGGCTTTCAGCGCATAGGCGATCAGCGTGTCCATATCGGCAAAGGCTTCCGAAAAGACGCGATAATGACGCTCCAGTGTCGCGCGCGAATAGACATAGAAGGGCGTGCCGACAGATTTGGCGATTTCAGGCAACGCTATGTTTTCGGCGCAAAGAACGCCATTGTGGTATTCGAAATGATTCACGTGAAAACCCTATCTGTCCATCAGAGCAGAGGCCCTGACCTTACTTGATGCGTGCCTGATCCTCAAATCCGCAAAGCGGCAGGGCGAGGCTTGCGGATCAGAGAAGCTTGTCGAGAATGATTGGCTTGTCTTCTTTCGGCTTTTCGTGCGTGCGGCCCTGATCATCGGTCACGATGGCGGCCGGCGGCGGTTCAAGCGGGCCTTTGCGTCCACATGCGGCCAGCATGGTCGCAAGCATGGCAATGATCAGCGTGGAAGAAATGGCGGAGCGGCCTGTCATCAGCTTTGTTCCCGAAACTTTGATGTCAGATCAGGTCTAACCCAAATGTGCCAAAGTGGAAACATCCTTTGATGAGATGTTTCCACGCATGGTACGGCTTCAGCGCCCTCAGGCATTGATGATGCGCTTTTTCCAGTAGCGGATCTGGCGGCGCACTTCCTGCGGCGCGGTGCCGCCGAAGGACTGGCGGCTTTTCACCGATTTCTCAACCGTCAGGAAGCCGAAGACCGCTTCGGTAATGCCCGGATGGATCGACTGAAGGTCTTCCAGCGTGAGTTTTGCCAGATCAACCTTCCTGCTTTCGGCCAGGGCGACGGCGCGACCCGTGACATGATGGGCTTCGCGGAAGGGTAGGCCAAGCTCACGCACCAGCCAGTCGGCCAGATCGGTTGCGGTCGAGTAGCCGGAGCCTGCGGCCTTTTTCATGGCGGCGACATTGATGGTGAGGTCGCGCACCATGCCGGTCATGGCGGCAAGGGCGAGTTCCAGATTTTCGGCGGCGTCGAAAACCTGTTCCTTGTCTTCCTGCATATCCTTGGAATAGGCGAGCGGCAGACCCTTCATGATGGTGAGAAGTGCCACCAGCGAGCCATTGATGCGGCCGGTCTTGGCACGAACGAGTTCAGCCGCGTCCGGATTCTTCTTCTGCGGCATGATCGACGAGCCGGTCGAGAAGGCATCGGACAGGCGCACGAAATTGAACTGCGGCGTTGACCAGATGACGATTTCCTCGGCAAGGCGGGAAAGATGGCTGGCGCAGATTGCGGCAATGGCCAGGAATTCCAGTGCATAGTCGCGATCGGAAACGCTGTCGAGCGAGTTGCGGGTGGGCTCCCGGAAGCCAAGTGCCCTGGCGGTCATGTGGCGGTCGATCGGAAAGCCAGTGCCGGCAAGCGCGGCTGCACCCAGTGGTGATTCGTCCATGCGCACGATTGCATCACGCACGCGGGAGAGATCGCGGCCAAACATTTCGACATAGGCCATGCAATGGTGGCCGAAGGTGACAGGCTGGGCGGTCTGCAGATGGGTGAAGCCCGGCATGACGGTGGCCACATGTTCTTCAGCACGCTCAAGAAAAGCCTCGATCAGCTTTTTCAGGCTGTCGGCAGTCTTTTGCAGCTCCTGCTTGACCCAGAGGCGGAAATCGACCGCCACCTGGTCATTGCGTGAACGTGCGGTGTGCAGGCGGCCGGCAGCAGGGCCGATCAGTTCGGCAAGACGTGCCTCGACATTCATGTGAATGTCTTCCAGCTTGCGCGAGAAGGTGAATTTGCCGTCCTCGATCTCCTTGAGGATGGTTTTCAGTCCCTGTTCGATCTTTTGATGATCTTCTGCCGTAATGATGCCAGTCTTTGCGAGCATGGCAGCATGGGCTAAGGAGCCTTGAATGTCCTGCGCATAGAGCTTGCGGTCGAAATCAATCGATGCATTGATCTCTTCCATGATGGCGTCGGGGCCGGAGGCAAAGCGGCCGCCCCACATCTGGTTGCTTGATTTCTGGTCGTTCATGCTCATATGCCCCGGATGGAAGGTTTGACAAAACACGGGAAGGATAGGCGCGACATGGCGGAAAACAGCGAAAAGACGAAATCGGGTAGCCGCAGGATCGTTCTTCTGGCCGCTCTTGCCGGAGTCATTGCCGGTGTTGCAGCGGTATACGTGATGGAGCAGCCTTCTGGCAATGTCGTTGCCGGCAATGGCGGGACGAAAATTGCTGATTCTTCGTCACAATGTGCTGTTTCTGCCGATGCGCTGAAGGCAATCGATATGGCAGCCACCGGCGCCGTCGCTGCAATGCGCGCGGCAGACAATCCGGTCTCGCTGGAAAATCTCGCCTTTACCGCGCCGGATGGAACCAAGACCACACTTGGCGCCTATCGTGGCAAGACGCTTCTGGTCAATCTCTGGGCGACGTGGTGCGCGCCCTGCCGGGAGGAAATGCCTGCACTCGACAGGTTGCAGGCCGAAAAGGGCGGCGATGACTTCGAAGTGGTAGCGATCAATATCGATACCGGCTCGGATGAAAAGCCAAAGGGCTTTCTGCAGGATATTGGCGTGAAGAATCTGAAGCTCAACCGCGATGCCTCGATGGCAAGCTTCAATGAACTCAAGCGCAAGAATCTGGCATTCGGCCTGCCAGTGACACTGATTGTCGACAGGAATGGCTGCCAGATTGCCGCCATGAATGGCCCGGCGATCTGGGACAGCGCGGAAGCGGCAAAGCTGATCGATACGGCGAGAGGGTTGTGATCAGCTTGTGAAGCCCTCGCGTTTCAGCCGTTCAATGGTCTGATGCAGGGTGGAGAGAAAGGCGGAGCGATCGCGCGGCGAAAAGGGTGGCGGGCCGCCGGTCACGGCACCTGCCGAACGCAGCGAATCCATCAGGTTGCGGGTCGCAAGCGTGTTGCCGATCGTGCTTCTGGTATGCTCGCGCCCATTGGGAGCAATTACGCATGCACCTTTTTCCAAAGCACGGCTGGCAAGCGGAATATCGGCGGTAATGACGATTGCACCGGGGTGGGCATGTTCGGCAATCCAGTCATCCGCCGCATCAAGACTGCCGGAGACAACGACCCGTTCCACCCGCTCTGCATCGCGTGGAATGGCCATATAGCTATTGGCGACCAGCACGACGGCAAGACCGTGGCGCTCTGCCACGCGATAGATTTCGGCCTTGACCGGGCAGGCATCGGCATCGACCAGAATACGGATCTCATTGTTCAGGTTTGTCATGTGCTCTTCTTAGGTGCGCGCGATGCTGAAGGCAAATGACGGTCAGCAAATTGAATGATCCGCTCAAAAGAATGAATTGGACTATTCCCACCGGCCGATATAGTGCGTGCGAAACTTCAGGAAAGTCTGCGCATGCCAATACGCTATTATCCGATCATGTTCGTTCTGCTCTGGGCCACCGGCTTCATCGGTGCGGGCCTGTCCATGCCTTATGCAGAACCGCTCACCTTCATGGCAATGCGCTTTGCCATCGCGGCGGTCATCATGGTGTTGTGGTCTTTGTGGAGCCGCAGCATCTGGCCAAAGGGCTGGGCATTGGTCAATGCGGCAATTGCCGGCTGTCTGATCCACGGCATTTATCTTTCCACCATGTTCTGGGCGGTGCATCGAGGTCTGCCTGCTGGCATGGCAGGGCTGGTGTCGGGGCTTCAGCCGATGATCACCATGATCATGGCAGCCCTTGTTCTGGGCGAGCGGGCAAGTGGCCGGCAATGGTTCGGGCTGGTGGTCGGATTCGGCGGCGTTGCCATGGTGGTCTGGCCGAAATTTTCCGCAAGCGGTGGCGGAGTCGATCCACAGACCATGACCGCCTGTTTCTGTGCCGTTCTGGCCATCAGCCTTGGCACGGTGTGGCAAAAGCGTTTTGGCAGTGCGGGTGATTTGAGGTCGGGCACGGCGGTGCAATATATCGCGGCGGGGATTTTGTGTACCGTTCTTGCCTTTCTGCTTGAAACGCGGGAGGTCGAATGGACGCCGGATCTGATCATTGCGCTGGTCTGGCTGACGCTGGCGCTTTCCATCGGCGCCATTCTGGCGCTTCTGGTGCTGATCCGAGAAGGGGCCATCGCCAAGGTTGCATCATTGTTTTATCTCGTGCCGGGTACGGCGGCGATCCTTGCCTATTTCGTCTTTGGCGAGACGCTGAACCTGGTCCAGATCATCGGCATGGTGGTGACGACGTTTGGTGTGGCAATGGCGACAGCCCGACGCTGATCAGGCCTGTTCGGGCTGCTGTTCGCGATTGCGGAAATTCATGATGGCTGCGTTGAATTCCGCACCGATGATGAAAATGGCCGACAGCATGTAAAGAAAGACGATCGCCACCATGATCGAGGCCAGACCTGCATAGGTGGAGACATAATTGGCGAAAGTGGCAAGATAGGCGGCAAAAGCATAGGCAGCCGCCAGCCAAGCGACGAGTGTGAGCACAATGCCCGGCAGAATGTCGCCAAGGCTGCGCCGTCCAGCCGGAAGCCAGATATGGACGATGAAAAGCGAGGAGACGAGCACGAGGACCGTGATCGTATAGCGCCATGCGGCGATGGTTCCGATATAGCCCTTGAGCTCAGGCACGGATTTGATGATCAGTTTGACGGCCAGAGGGGCGAGAACCAGAAGAAAGCTGATGGCCATCAGGCTGAGCGTGCCAAGCAGGACAAAGCCTAGGCTTTGCAGACGGCAAAACAGGATGGAGCGGCGATCATTAACGCGATAGGCGCGGTTCAGTGCAATGCGCAGCGCTTCCACACCGTTTGAGGCAAAATAGGCCGCCGCAATCACACTCAAGGTCAGAAGGTCTGTGCGCTGAACGGTCAAAACATTCATCACCTCGTGCGCAATGGGGGCTGCGATGTTTTTCGGCCACATGTCGAAAATGACATGCACGGTCGTATTGGCAAATTCCTTGGTGTCGACAAAGCTTGCAAGTGTGGTTGCAAAAATCAGGAATGGAAACAGCGCCATCAGGCTGGAAAGCGCAATATGGCTGGCAAAGGCCCAGCCGTCGTCCGAGCTGAAATGATTGTAGACATCAAGCGTCGTCGTTCGGAGAAAGCGTCTGATATTGCGCATCAGCAGGTTTTCCTCGTTCGTTCCGGGCTGGCGGCGCTGGTCGTTTTCCACTGGGCATTAGCACAAGAACGCAAGGTCATCTATCATATTACGCAGATAAGCATCACATGCAGATGACGAATCAACAATGGGGCAGCAAAGGCGGACCGCATGCAGGATCAATCCGCAAGGCGTACCATCATCATTACCGGCTGTTCGTCCGGCATTGGCGCCTATTGTGCCGAAGCCTTGCATCAGCGCGGCTGGCGGGTTTTTGCCACGGCGCGCAAGGATGAAGATCTTGACGCACTGGCAGCAAAAGGCCTGGAGGCGCATTATCTCGATTATGCCGAGCCGCACTCGATCGCTGCACTGGTCGAGACTGTCATGACGAAAACCGGCGGAAGGCTTGATGCGCTGTTCAACAATGGCGCCTATGCCCAGCCCGGTGCGGTGGAAGATCTGCCGGTGGATGCGCTGCGGGCGCAGTTTGAGGCCAATTTCTTTGGCTGGCATGATCTGACGCGGCGCATCATCCCCGTCATGCGCGCACAGGGGCATGGCCGCATTGTCCATTGCTCGTCCATTCTGGGACTGGTGCCGATGAAATGGCGCGGTGCCTATGTGGCGTCGAAATTTGCGCTGGAAGGGCTGATGCTTGCAGCGCGCATGGAACTAGAAGGCTCCGGCATATCGGTTTCAATGATTGAGCCGGGGCCGATTGCCTCCCGCTTTACCTATAATGCGGCGTCGCATGCGCGGCGCAATATTGATATGGAAGCGTCGGTTCATCGCGCGCTTTATGCACGGCAGATGGCAAAACTCGAATCGGGCGGCACGAAATCGAAGAACAAGCTTGGCCCCGACGCGGTCTATAAGGTACTGATGCATGCGCTGGAAGCGCCGCGCCCACGCCCGCATTATCTGGTGACGCGGCCGGCAAGGCTTGGCGTGCTGGCCAGGCGGCTGCTGCCGTCGCGCTGGCTTTACCGCGTGCTGTCTGATCAGTCATGATGGTGCAAGCAAGGGCGTTGATGGGACGGGGAGGAGAGGACTATGGGCATCTTGTTTAAAGCGGCTGCGATGCTTGCCATGGCAGCCATTGTGATTGTTCTGATGATTGGCCTGCGCAATATGGTGCGTGGCGGTGATGGGAATTTCTCCAACAAGATGATGCAATTGCGCGTCATGTTGCAGTTTCTGGCGCTTTTGTTGATCGTCGGGGCGCTTTATTTTGCACGCCAGAGCGGCGGATGAGGAACAATGGTAAAACTCAACAAGATCTATACCCGCACGGGTGATGACGGCACGACCGGCCTTGGCGATGGACAGCGCCGCCGCAAGGATGACCTGCGCGTGGAAGCATTTGGCACGGTGGACGAGGCCAATTCCTGCATCGGCATGGCGCGGCTTTATACAGGCGGCGAAGGCAATCCCCATCATGAACTCGATCAGATGCTGGGGCGCATCCAGAATGATCTGTTCGACCTTGGCGCTGATCTGTGTACGCCGGATGATGGCAAGCCCTTGTCTTATGAACCGCTGCGCATTGTTCCGGCACAGGTTGCGCGGCTTGAGGCCGAGATTGATCTGATGAATGCGCGGTTGCAGCCGCTGCGCTCCTTCATCCTGCCGGGCGGATCGTCTGCCGCTGCCGCCCTGCATGTGGCGCGGACGGTTGTGCGGCGGGCAGAACGCTTGATGGTGGCGCTTTCCCGCACCGAGGGCGAGGTCGTGTCGGCGGCCGCATTGCAATATATCAACCGCCTGTCCGACTTCCTTTTCGTTGCCGCCCGTATCGTCAATGACGATGGCACAAAGGATGTGCTCTGGGTGCCGGGACTGAACCGTTAACGTTGCAGAAAAGGCGGAAACCGGTCTTCTGTCCGCAACCGCGAAAACAATATGCCAGAGCGTTCAGGGTTTGCGTGACATTCTGGATTGTGCCGGGCATGATTGATCGCCCCATTGTCGCGCAATGGGGCAATCACGAGGAAACAGTCAGTTTTCCGTCAAATCTGCATACACCCATTGCGCAACTATCGAGCGGTCAGGCCATGCGCAGATGGAATAATGTTGTCGCAATATATTTACAATTTAATCGATATAGCATGTCCTCAATCATTGACGTTAACGTCTGCCATCTTTAACTTTCGGCGCAGTTCCTGGCAGGGGAGGAGGCGGAGTTTTAAAAAACATTCGTGCAGCTCCGCCAGTCATTCTATCGGGTTTTCGGTGCAGCGTGAGGGCTGCGTGTTTCAAAGAGGTGGTTTCGGATGAAAGTCCTAGTCGCGGTCAAGCGGGTTGTTGATTACAACGTCAAGATCCGGGTCAAAACGGACGGATCGGGCGTTGAACTTGCCAATGTCAAGATGTCGATGAACCCGTTTGACGAAATCGCAGTAGAAGAAGCGATCCGGCTCAAGGAAGCAGGCAAGGTAACGGAAATCGTTGTCGTGTCGATTGGCCCGGCTCAGGCTCAGGAAACCCTGCGCACGGCGCTGGCCATGGGGGCTGATCGCGCGATCCTCGTCAAGACCGATGAAACGGTTGAGCCGCTTGGCGTTGCCAAGGTTCTCAAGGGCGTTGTCGAAGCCGAAAAGCCAGACCTTGTCTTCCTCGGCAAGCAGGCCATTGATGATGACTGCAACCAGACCGGCCAGATGCTCTCGGCGCTGCTCAACTGGAGCCAGGCCACCTTTGCTTCGAAGGTTGAGCTGGGCGATGGTTCGGCAAAGGTAACGCGTGAGGTTGATGGTGGCCTGCAGACGATTGAAGTCAAGCTGCCTGCTATTGTCACGGTCGACCTTCGCCTCAACGAACCACGCTATGCGTCGCTGCCAAACATCATGAAGGCCAAGAAGAAGCCGCTTGATGAAAAGACGCCGGCTGATTTCGGTGCGGATATTGCGCCGCGTCTGAAAGTGCTCAAGACCGAAGAACCGGGAGGCCGCAAGGCTGGCGTCAAGGTTGGTTCGGTTGGCGAACTGGTTGAAAAGCTCAAGGCTGAAGGCCTGATCTAAGATATTCGGAAAGGATACGACAATGGCTATTCTTCTTGTTGCCGAACATGACAATGCAACCCTTTCCGACCAGACCGCAAAGGCGTTGACGGCTGCTGCCAGGATTGGCGGCGAGATCGATATTCTGGTTGCTGGTCAGGGTGCCAAGGCTGCTGCTGAAGCGGCTGCCAAGCTCAGCGGCGTTCGCAAGGTTCTGCTGGCTGAAGGCGATCAGCTGGCCAATGGCCTTGCCGAGCCGGTTGCGGCACTTATCGTTGAACTGGCTGGCAATTACGACACGATCATTGCGCCTGCGACGACGTCTGCCAAGAACATCCTGCCGCGCGTTGCAGCCCTGCTTGACGTGATGCAGGTTTCTGAAATCATGGAAGTGATTTCGGCCGATACGTTCAAGCGCCCGATCTATGCCGGCAATGCGATCCAGACGGTGCAGACCACCGATGGCAAGAAGGTCATTACGGTGCGCACGGCTTCCTTCCAGGCGACCGGCGAAGGCGGTTCGGCTGCCATTGAGACCATCTCGGCTCCGGCAGATCCGGCGCTGTCGCGCTTTGTTGAAAATGCGCTGTCGGCCTCGGATCGTCCGGAACTGACCTCGGCCAAGATCATCGTATCGGGTGGGCGTGCGCTGGGTTCGGCAGAAAAGTTCAAGGAAATCATCCTTCCGGTTGCCGACAAGCTGGGCGCTGCGGTTGGCGCAAGCCGCGCGGCGGTTGATGCCGGCTATGCACCGAATGACTGGCAGGTTGGACAGACAGGCAAGGTGGTTGCGCCCGAACTTTATATCGCAGTCGGAATTTCCGGCGCGATCCAGCATCTTGCCGGCATGAAGGACAGCCGCGTCATCGTCGCCATCAACAAGGACGAAGAGGCCCCGATCTTCCAGGTGGCCGATTATGGCTTGGTGGGGGATCTGTTCACCATCATGCCAGAGCTGGAAAAGGCACTCTGATCATTGCAAAAGCGGCAGTTTCCTGCCGCTTTTGTCTTATGGCGCAGGACGAGCCGGCAATGTTCAGGACAGATGCAGGCTTTGTCCGGGATAAAGGCCTGTTATTCCATTATCTTGGGGCAGTTTCAGGAAACCGGGGCAAGCTTTCCGTCCAGGGCTGCGTTAAGGCAATTCGAGGCAGCGCTGTTTCTGTGGCGTTGAAATGGCTATACTCGATCAGAACATGATCGAGCAGTTAATACAGGGAGTTCGGACAGTGGCGATCAAGACAGTAGGTGTGATCGGTGCGGGGCAGATGGGTGGCGGCATTGCCCATGTTTGCGCATTGGCTGGTTATGAAGTTCTGCTGCATGATGCGGCACCAGACCGGCTGGAGAAGGGTATTGCCACCATCAATGGCAATATGGCGCGTCAGGTTGCTTCCGGCAAGCTGCAGGAAGATGAACGCAGTGCCGCCCTGAGCCGGATCCGTCCTGCCGAATCCGTGCAGGATCTGGCCGGTGTTGACCTTGCCATTGAGGCTGCGACGGAAGACGAAACCATCAAGCGCAAGATCTTTGCCTCGCTTTGCCCAATTCTCAATCCGCAGGCAATTCTGGCAACCAACACGTCCTCGATCTCGATCACACGTCTGGCGTCGACCACGGATCGCCCGGAACGCTTCATTGGCATCCATTTCATGAATCCGGTGCCGGTGATGAAGCTGGTCGAGCTGGTACGCGGTATTGCGACCGATGACGAAACCTTCGCGCGTGCGCAGGCATTTGTCACCAGCCTCGGCAAGACGGTCACGGTCGCTGAAGATTTCCCGGCCTTTATCGTCAACCGCATCCTTCTGCCGATGATCAATGAGGCGATCTATACGCTTTATGAAGGTGTTGGCAGTGTCGAAGCGATTGATACGGCGATGAAGCTGGGCGCAAACCACCCGATGGGCCCGTTGCAGCTGGCCGACTTTATCGGTCTTGATACCTGCCTGTCGATCATGCAGGTGCTGCATGATGGTCTGGCGGATTCGAAATATCGTCCATGCCCGCTTCTGGTCAAATATGTCGAGGCAGGCTGGCTTGGCCGCAAGACCGGCCGTGGTTTCTATGATTATCGCGGCGAGACGCCGGTTCCGACCCGCTGATTGTGGGCGTTTTGCACACAGCGCACAAGGATCAGACCGGCCCATTCAGGGGCCGGTTTTTTCATGACGGGGGAAGCTGTTTCCTATCAGATTTCACGGGCTGTTTATATTAAAACACTGTTAACCCTAGTGATTCAGTGATTGTTCATCTCTTGAAGGTAAAGTTTTCTTTAAGATGTTCAGGTAATCGATCATTGCACCGTGCATTGCATCGTGCCGGTAGCGATGATGGCTTGGCATCGCAAATTTCTTGTGAAGGTGAAGACGATGAGCATTCTTGTTCAGCTGCGTGACACCGTAAATGTCATCCGTGAATTTGTCGCACCGAGCTACCGTCCGGAACGCCATTACATGCGTGGACCTGGTCCTGCTTGCGCTGCGCGTAGCGGACGTTGATCGATTCTCAGATCGAAGCGGCAATGAAAAAGCCAGAGCAACGGGGTGCTCTGGCTTTTGGTTTATGCATGTCGCGCACAACCGGACACCGGTTTTGCGCGACATGCCTTGTCTTGGATCATTCCAGACCTTCAAACAGGGCCGTCGACAGATAGCGTTCGGCGAAGGACGGAATGATGACGACGATATTCTTGCCCGCGTTTTCCGGACGGCGGCCGATTTCAACCGCGGCGGTGAGGGCTGCACCAGAGGAAATGCCGACCGGAATGCCTTCAACGCGCGCGATCAGGCGGGCATTGGCAAAGGCGTCTTCGTTGGAAACCGTAATGATTTCATCATAAACGCTGGTGTCGAGCGTTTTGGGCGCAAAGCCGGCGCCGATGCCCTGGATCTTGTGTGGGCCGGGTGTGCCGCCGGAAAGAACCGGAGAATCCTTTGGTTCAACCGCGACAACCTTGAAGGATGGCTTGCGCTGCTTGATGACCTGACCGACGCCGGTGATGGTGCCGCCAGTACCGATACCGGAAATCAGGATATCGACATCGCCATTGGTGTCGTTCCAGATTTCCTCTGCCGTGGTACGGCGGTGGATTTCCGGATTGGCAGGGTTTTCAAACTGCTGCGGAATGATCGCATCCGGATTGCCCTCGGCAATGGCCTCTGCTTCGGCAATCGCACCCTTCATGCCCTTGGCGCCTTCGGTCAGCACCAGCTCGGCGCCCAGAAGCTTCAGCAGCTTGCGGCGTTCAAGCGACATGGTTTCCGGCATGGTAAGGATCAGGCGATAGCCCTTGGCTGCGGCAGCAAAGGCCAGCGCGATGCCGGTATTGCCAGAGGTCGGCTCGACAAAAACCGTCTTGCCCGGAACAGCCTTGCCCTGTGCCTCAAGCGCCTCGATCAGCGCCAGACCGATACGGTCCTTGACGCTGGCAAGTGGATTGAAGAATTCGAGCTTGACCAGAAGATTGGCAACGACGCCCTTTTCCTTGGCGAACTTGTTGATGCGCACCAATGGCGTATTGCCGATCGTGTCGAGAATGGAGTCGTAGATACGGCCGCGACCCGCAGTTTCGCCGCCTTTGAAGCCAACGGGCTTGTTCATGACATGGTCTCCCTTTGAGTTGGACGGATTTTAAGGGCAAACACTGCGAAAGCATAGCGGATTACATGCAGGCTTGCGGTAATAATTAGAAATTAATTCTAATATTGTATAAAAACAAGAAATTCATTCTGCTGTCTTTCCGTGATGCCGGTCGTCGCCGGAATGATAATGCGCAAAAACGCATCGTGGCAGAACATGGTTCCAAATGCCCAGCTGCCCGACCTTCAAGGCCGTTCAGCATTTCGCACATTCGTCTTTACGTCTTGCGCATTTCTGATTGATCCGCGTCAATGCAGTATGCTTTTGTTCCATGCAGAATTTCAAAAAACACATCAGCTGGAGAGAGCCATGTACAAGAAAATTCTGGTCGCAACCGATGGATCAGAACTTGCGGGTAAGGGGGAAGATCAGGCGTTGGCGCTGGCCAAGGAGCTTAACGCAAAGCTCATCTTCGTTTCGGTAACCGAACTGCTGCCGTCCTATGGCATTGTCGTTGCAGCCGAATGGGCATCAAGTCCGGTGGCGTTTCAGGAATATAGCGAGGCGGTTGCCAAGGCGGCCAATGAGCTTCTCGCCAAGGCCAAGGCCAAAGCCGATGCTGCTGGTGTGGAAGCTGAAACGCTTCATGTCGAAAACCAGTCGCCGGCTCAGGGCATTGTCAAGGCAGCGCAGGAAAAGGGCTGCGATCTGATCGTCATTGCATCGCATGGCCGTCGCGGCGTCAACAAGCTGCTGCTGGGCAGCCAGGCTGCCGAAGTTCTGTCCTACAGCACGGTTCCGGTTCTTGTCGTCAAGTAACAACATTTCGGCGCAGACATGGCCCTTCCGTACAGGTGTGCGGAGGGGTTTTGTTTGGCCAACAGAAAGCGCAATTATTTTAGTATTTCTGGCTTTCTCATGTCGGCCACACGTGTTTTGATAATAAAGGGGTAGAGTTGCATAAATTACGTTTTGTTGGCGTTGCTTTGTTTGCGGTTTTTTCTGCATGCAACTCCAACGGACGGGATGACATGCCGGAAATCCGTACAGCCGCGCGGTACAGAAAGGCGGACATGCGGCAGAGCTGAAGCTGGCTGACCAATATGCGGCACGTATCAGAGCAGGGACAGGGTTGATGCGGATGACAGGAAACTGACCGATATAGGCGAGATGGTTCTGCAGGATCGCAAGAACTGTTACGCGCTGAACCTTACGGGCAGCCGGTGCGCGATGGCGTTGAATACAAGGCCCAGAACGCAGACGTCATATCAGCGTGCGCCTCTATCAGGACGGGACACATAATGGCCGTATCGTCGATCTTTCCGAATTCCTTATATTCCGCGCTAAATTGCGACATCTTCATTTTTGCCATGGCGAGTTCCGGGACAAGCGGCAGGCTGGCATTCAACGGCAAGTTTTGTGCATGAAACGGCAGCGATCTTCAATGAAACGCGGTTTCGTAGCCTCCTGCCTCGGATCGGCAGGCACCCAGGGCTTGTGATCTCTGTTTGCGATTTGAATGAAAAATGTCAGACGGGAAAGAGTGGTGCGGGTGGTCGGAATCGAACCGACACTCCTTTCGGAACCGGATTTTGAGTCCGGCGCGTCTACCAGTTCCACCACACCCGCACAGTGCCGCATCAGCAGCTTGATATGACCCGACAGGGAACAACGCGACGGGATATATCGGCTAATTTGGCTTTGGTCAATCGCCTTGCTGTGCCCGTTGATTGCAGTTCTGCCAGTTGGCAGGAAAAAGCCCCGGTCGAAACGATCCAGGGCTTTCGTTCTTTGGAATCATGTTCTTATTGCAAAAGCAGCACCCATTTCGGTGAGGCATGTATTTGCAGTCATATGCCTTTGTCCCAAAACCGGTTCCCGCTTTTGGGAGGCATGACTTTTTCGCATGCCTTTGCCCCAAAACCGGTTCCCACTTTTGGGAGGCATGCGTTAGTCAAACGCACCGTGGCAGTGCTTGTATTTTTTGCCAGAGCCGCATGGGCAGAGCTCGTTACGGCTGATCTTGCCCCATGTGCGCGGGTCGGTCGGGTCACGTTCCGCTGGCGGCACGATGCGCTCATCCTGCAGGTGTTCGGCCCATGCAGATTCATCGAAATCGTTTTCGCCGGTCGTGCTGTCGATATGAACGCCAGACATTGGTGGCAATTCAGGCTCAGGCGGCGTTTCACGCACGATTTCAACGCGCATCAGCTGGCTTGTGACCACTTCGCGCAAATTGGAAAGCAGCGCCTGGAACAGTTCGAACGCTTCGGTCTTGTATTCGTTCAGCGGATCGCGCTGGGCATAGCCGCGGAAGCCGACAACCGAACGCAGATGGTCAAGATTGACCAGATGCTCGCGCCACAGATTGTCGAGCGACTGCATGATCACGGACTTTTCGATATAGTTCATGATCTGCGGGCCAAAGCGTTCGGCACGCTCGGCTGCAGCCTTGTCGGCGGCTTCCTTGATGCGCGTTTCAAACTCTTCCTCGGCGATGCCTTCTTCCTTGGCCCATTCCTCGACCGGCAGGTCGAGATTGAGCTTCTGGGCAATGTCCTTCTTCAGGCCGGCAATGTCCCATTTTTCGGCATAGGCATCCTTCGGAATGCGCAGCGCAACCATGTCCTCGATGGTTTCGTCGCGCATTTCCTTGACGACTTCCGTCAGATCCTGCTCGTCCATCATTTCCAGACGCTGTTCAAAGATCACCTTGCGCTGATCATTCATCACATCGTCATATTTGAGCAGGTTCTTGCGGATTTCGAAGTTGCGGGCCTCGACTTTCTTCTGTGCCTTTTCCAGCGCCTTGTTGATCCAGGGATGGACGATGGCTTCGTCTTCCTTCAGACCGAGCTTCTGCAGCATGCCATCCATGCGGTCAGAGCCGAAGATGCGCATCAGATCATCCTGCAGCGACAGGAAGAATTTCGAGCGGCCAGGATCGCCCTGACGGCCAGAACGGCCACGCAACTGGTTGTCGATGCGACGGCTTTCATGGCGTTCGGTTGCCAGAACATAGAGGCCGCCGGCGGCCAGCGCCTGTTCCTTCAGTCTGGCGACATCGGCCTTGATCGCCTCGATCTTTGCGTCGCGTTCAGGGCCTTCCGGCATGTCGGCCAGTTCCTGTTTCACGCGCATTTCGACATTGCCGCCGAGCTGGATGTCGGTACCACGGCCAGCCATGTTGGTGGCGATGGTGATTGCGCCCGGAACACCGGCCTGTGCGATGATATAGGCTTCCTGCTCGTGATAGCGGGCATTCAGAACCTGGAAGTTCTTGATGCCCTCACGGCGCAGGCGCTCGGCCAGAAGTTCCGATTTTTCAATCGAGGTCGTGCCAACAAGGATCGGCTGGCCCTTTTCATGCGCTGCGCGGATTTCGCGCACGATGGCACGGTATTTTTCTTCGGCGGTACGATAGACTTCGTCCGATTCATCAATCCGCTTGACCGGAAGATTGGTCGGGATTTCCGTCACTTCCAGATTGTAGATATTGGCGAACTCTTCCGCTTCCGTGGCCGCCGTACCGGTCATGCCGGCCAGCTTTTCATACATGCGGAAATAGTTCTGGAAGGTGATCGAAGCCAGTGTCTGGTTTTCCGGCTGGATCGGCACATGTTCCTTGGCTTCCAGCGCCTGATGCAGGCCTTCCGAATAGCGGCGGCCCGGCATCATGCGTCCGGTAAATTCGTCAATGATGATGATTTCACCATTGCGGACGATATAGTCTTTGTCGCGCTGGAACAGGTGATGGGCGCGCAGCGCATTGTTCAGGTGATGGACAACGGCTACGTTTTCAATGTCATACAGGCTTTCGCCCTTGAGATAACCGGCCTCGGCAAGCAGCTTTTCGACCTTTTCCGTACCGGCTTCGGTAAAGATGGCCGTCTTCTGCTTCTCATCGATCTCATAATCTTCCGGAGTGAGCGGCGGAATGAAGGTATCGATGAGGTTGTAGAAGTCCGAGCGGTCTTCCAGCGGGCCCGAAATGATGAGCGGGGTGCGAGCCTCGTCGATGAGGATCGAGTCCACCTCGTCAACGATGGCATAGTGATGGCCGCGCTGCACCATCTGGCCGCGCTCATATTTCATGTTGTCGCGCAGATAGTCGAAGCCCAGTTCGTTGTTGGTGGCATAGGTGATGTCGCAGGCATAGGCCGCCTTGCGCTCTTCATCATCCAGGCCATGCTTGATGACACCGACGGAAAGCCCCAGGAAATTATAAAGCTTTCCCATGGTTTCCGCGTCACGCGTGGCAAGATAGTCATTGACCGTGACGACATGCACGCCCTTGCCGGTCAGCGCATTGAGATAGACCGGCAAAGTCGCCATCAGCGTCTTGCCTTCACCGGTGCGCATTTCTGCAATGCCGCGCTCATGCAGAACCATGCCACCGATCAGCTGCACGTCGAATGGCCGCATGCCAAGCACGCGCTTGGCCGCTTCGCGCACTGTGGCAAAGGCATCGGGCAAAAGGGCGTCGAGCGATTTTCCTTCAGCCAGCGCCTGACGGAATTCTGCCGTCTTGGCCTGAAGCTGTTCATTCGAAAGGGATTCGTAATTCTTCTCAAGCGCGGTGATCTGGTTCGCACGTGCCCGCAGCGCCTTGACGCGGCGGTCGTTGGATGAACCGAATATCCTGCGGGCGAGGCCGCCAAAGCTGACCATTCCTGGTCCTTTCCTGTCCGTTCTGCCGGGTTATGTGCCGGCTGTGTCGTATGCTTCTATTACGCGTATCGAAACAAATGCAAGAAAACAGCGCAGGCATGCTGCCGGGAAACATGGTTCCGGCGCAAATCCGCCGCCGCTTACTGGACGCAAGGTCAAAGGACAGATAAGAGTGGGCATGAGCGATGTCAACGTCACTCGATCGACCGGGAAAGCTTAATATTACAGCCCATAAGCGTTATCCGGGCGAAATTCCGCCGCATTCATCGGGACGGTAGATGGTCTCGAAGGAGAGATCTTATATGCACGCCATTCTCAAACAATCATTTCGCATGACCCTTGCAGCTCTTGCAGCCTCCACGGTGCTGGCCGGTTTTGTCAGTAGCGCTGCCTTGGCGCAGGACGCCGCCAAGCCTGCCGATGCTGCCCAGAGCGCGGAACAGGTCGATCCGGCCAAGGTTCTGGCAACGGTAAACGGTCAGCCCATTACGGCTGGCGAGGTTGATCAGGCCGCAAGCGACCTGGATCCGCAATTTGCACGTCTTCCGGTCGAACAGCGTCGTCTGGCTGCCCTGGCAGCCCTGATCGACATCAAGGCGTTTTCTTCTGAAGCTGTAAAGGCAAAGCTCGACCAGACGCCGGAATTCAAGGCGCGGATGGAATTCCTGCGTGAACGGGCGCTGCACAATGAATATTTCAAGGATCAGATCGTCGACAAGATTTCTGATGATGATGTGCGGGCGCGTTATGACAAGGAAATCGCAGCCCTGCCGCCGCAGGTCGAGGTTCGTGCGCGTCATATCCTGGTGAAGAGCAAGGAAGAAGCCGAAGACATCATCAAGAAGCTTGAAGGTGGCGCCAAGTTCGAGGATCTCGCCAAGGAAAAGTCGACCGATGGTTCGGCGGCAAGCGGCGGTGATCTTGGCTATTTCAGCGAAGGCCAGATGGTACCAGAATTCGAAAAGGCCGCCTTTGCGCTCAAGCCGGGTGAATATACCAAGGAGCCGGTGCAGACGCAGTTTGGCTATCACGTTATCCAGCTTGAAGACCGCCGCACCAAGCAGCCACCTTCATTCGATGATGTGAAGGATCAGGTGCGCTCGATCATTCTGCGCGAACGCTATGTGGATGCGCTGAAGAAACTGCGTGAAGGCATGAAGATCGAATACAAGGATCCGGCCATCGACAAGGCAATGAAGGAAGCCGCGGCCGCACAGGCCGAAGCGGAACAGGGCGAAGAAGCCCAGCAGTAGGTTCCTTGAGATCGTCGCCCCGGAAACCAGCGGTTTTCGGGGCGTTTTTCATTGCCTGCAACTAATTTTCTTGATTTTGCGCGCCAAACGCTTCCAATGACGCAAAATCAGTCTGCCCAAATCAGTCGGGCACCATCATCATTGCATCAGAGGCAAACATGTCTGCGTCCGTTTCTCCGCTTGCTCCGAAACATTATCCGACCATGCCGACCATTGACGGTGTGCGTATCGCCACCGCAGCAGCAGGGATCAAATATAAGGGCCGCACCGATGTGATGCTGATGGTGTTTGATCAGCCTGCCGAAGCTGCAGGTGTGTTTACCCGTTCGCTCTGCCCGTCGGCGCCGGTCGATTTCTGCCGCAGGAATCTTGTCCATGGCAAGGCACGCGCCGTTGTCGTCAATTCCGGCAATGCCAATGCCTTTACCGGCAAGAAGGGCAGGGAAGCGACCGAGGCAACGGCTGAAGCCGCCGCCAAAGCCGTTGGTTGCAGCACGAGCGATGTGTTTCTTGCTTCGACCGGCGTGATCGGCGAGCCGCTTGACGCCAGCAAGTTCGCCCATCTTCTGGGGGACATGAACAGGAATGCCAGGGCGGATTTCTGGCTGGAAGCAGCCAAGGCGATCATGACCACGGACACCTTCCCGAAGGTTGCAACCGAAACGGTCAAGCTTGATGGTGTTGACGTGACCATCAATGGCATTGCCAAGGGGGCGGGCATGATTGCGCCGGATATGGCGACCATGCTGTCCTTCATCGTCACCGATGCACCGATCAGGGCCAGTGTCCTGCAGAGCCTTCTGTCCAAGGGGGTTGGTTCGACCTTCAATTCGGTGACGGTTGACAGCGATACGTCCACATCCGACACACTGATGCTGTTTGCAACCGGCACGGCCGCCAAGCGCGGCGCGCCGGAAATCACCGACCCTGCCGACCGCCGTCTTGGCGCTTTCAGGAGGGCGCTTGGCCGTGTGCTGAAATCGCTTGCGCTTCAGGTCGTGCGCGATGGCGAAGGCGCACGCAAGATGATCGAGGTGCAGGTCACTGGCGCGAAATCGGCCGCTTCCGCCAAGAAGATTGCGCTTTCCATCGCCAATTCGCCGCTGGTCAAGACCGCTGTTGCCGGTGAAGATGCCAATTGGGGCCGGGTTGTCATGGCTGTTGGCAAGGCTGGCGAGCCTGCCGACCGTGACCTGCTGACCATTTCATTCGGTGATATTCGCGTGGCCTATAAGGGCGAGCGCGACCCGGATTATTCGGAAGAGGCAACTTCGGCCTATATGAAGGGCGAGGACATTGTCATCCGCGTTGATCTTGGCATTGGCCGTGGCAAGGCGACGGTATGGACATGCGACCTGACCAAGGAATATGTCGCCATCAATGGCGACTACCGCAGCTGATCGCAGGCAATGCGCGACAGGAAAACGGCCGGGAACACGTTGATCCGGCAGATCGAGATTGCCGGTTTTCGTGCATGGCCGGCGGCTTCAGTGCATGAAGTGGGATCATGGTTAGTGCGTCTGACGCCGGCCTATCCCTCAAAGCGGCTGAATTCGGTCAATCCGCTGGATCCGGAGGATGACAGCGCCTTTGCCGAACGTATCGGACAGGCCACGGCACTGTTTCGCGCGGCAGGAGTGGGGCCCTGTTTTCGCCTGTCGCCACTGGCACCAGAAGGGCTTGCGGCCCATCTTGCCGCGACTGGCTGGCAATGGATGGAAGACGTTCTCGTCATGGCCGCGCCGCTTGCAGACATTGAACTTTCGGCTGCGCCGGCCCTTGCGCCATGCACGCAGTCTGAGCTTTACGCCGATGCATCGCTTGCCATTCATGGCAGGGGGGATGATCTGCGCCAGAGCCTGATTGCGATTCTGGATCATATCATCCCGGGCAAGGCCATGCTGGTGCTGGAAGAAAGCGGTGAGGCGGTTGCAAGCGCCCTGTGCGTGGCAGATGACGGGCTTGCCGGATTGTTTGATGTGGCCGTGCTTGAGCGCGCACGGCGCAAGGGGCATGGCCGCACGATCATCAGGGCCGCACTTGCCTGGGCTCTGCGGCAGGGCGCACAAACGGCATGGCTGCAGGTTGAAAGCCGCAACGAAATTGCCATTGCGCTTTACCGCAGTCTGGGCTTTCAACCGGCCTATCACTATGCATATTGGGGATTATCACAGTCATGAGTGAGCAGAAATCACGCCGTCTTCTTGTTGTAGCTGCCTGCGCGCTCGTGGACGGTGATGGGCGGGTGCTTCTGACACAGCGACCGGAAGGCAAGCAGCTGGCCGGATTGTGGGAATTTCCCGGCGGCAAGGTTGAGCCGGGCGAGACACCGGAGGAATGTCTGGTGCGCGAATTGCGGGAAGAAATCGGCATTACGACCAGAGTGCCATGCCTTGCACCGCTGACCTTTGCCAGCCACACCTATGAGGATTTTCATCTTCTGATGCCGCTTTATGTCTGCCGTCGGTTTGAAGGCATTGCACGCGGCCTGGAAGGGCAGGCGCTGAAATGGGTTCGGCCAAGGGATATGCGCGATTATCCGATGCCGCCTGCCGATGAGCCGCTGATCCCGTTTCTGATTGATCTGCTGTGACAGTTCGCAGCCAGTTCGGGCATTGCAAAAATTGCCAATCGGTTAATGGATGATTCACCGGGCTGTTTCATAATCGCATGCACGAGTAGCGGAGTAGTGTGATGCGTTTTGATGACAGCTTTTACAGTGCCGGCCATAATGCCCATGCCCCATCCCGGTTTGCTGGTGCCGGTGGGGGATTGGTGCGCATCGTCATGCTGTTTGGCTCTGCGACCATTGCGCTGGCCCTGATCCTTGTTCCGATCCTCAACAATCAGGCAGCCAAGATAGCAGCCGAATCAATCCTGCCGGTCGGCATTGACCGCACGACCACGGCGTCGCTCAAGAAGAGCGGCACGACACCTCCCGTCGTGAAACGGGCGCATACACAGCCCAATGCCTTTCCGGCTCCTGTTTCCGACCCGCTTTGCATTACCAAGGTCGATGGCCGTCAGGGCGCAGATTGCTGAATTACAGCTTGTCGACATTGCGCAGCGCTTCGGCAAGCGATGCCTTGGCTGAGCCGGGTTTCAGCGGCTTTTGCTGCGATTCATGCGGCGCCCAGCCGGAAAGCCAGATGATCGAAAATGTTGCGCGAATGCGTCCGTCCGGGTCGCTGAAACGCTCGGCATAGATTTCCGCTGCACGCATGAACAGTCTCTTTGCGACAGGACGGCGTGAGCGGGCCCTCAGCGCATTCTGCATGCCCATGGCGCGCAGATCCGCCATCAGATCGAACAGCGAATCGTAACGCACGGTCATGTTTTCCACGTCCGTGACGGGCAGTGCGAAGCCTGCGCGCTGCAACAGCCCGCCAATGTCACGCACATCGGCAAAGGGGAAGATGCGCGGCGATGCGCCGCCGGTCAGTTCGATTTCGGCCTGCAACAGGCTCTCGCGCAATTCACCCAGGGTGCCGCTGCCGGCAAGGGCGGCAAGAAACAGCCCATCGGGTTTCAATGCGCGGGCAATCTGCACCATGGCGCCCGGCGTATCATTGGTGGCGTGCAGCGCCATCAGCGAGACGATCAGATCGACGCTGCCGGGTTTGAGCGGCAGGAATTCATCATCTGCCACGATGGAGGCAAAGGGGCCGCGCAGAAATTCGGCATCCTGTTCCAGGCGCAAAATCTGTCCGGCCTTGCCGGAGCGCAGCATGGCTTCTGCCGCAAGGCCCGTATGGCCGCCGAGGTCAACCGCCAAGGGAAAACGCCGCTCGACCGTATCGAGGCGGAATGCGAGATCATCGGCAATGCGGCGCAATAGAAAGTCGGCACCATCGACCGCGCGACGGAAGGCGCGTTTACGGAATTGCAGCAGCAGATCACGGTCAAAGATGGCGTTGTCGGCAGATGGGCTGGACATGGAAATCCGTCTTCTCTTTTGCACGGGCCGCATTACTATGCGGGATATGCGCGGATAGATGCATTCGAATGGGGGCGAATGCAATGGCTGATCATGAAACGAATGCGAAAAGCATGGGCCTGCGCGGCAAGATCCGGGCACGGGAGGCGTTTCGCCACATCGCCAATCTGCTGTTTCCGTCGGCTTGTGCCGGTTGCGGCGAGATTGTCGCCATGCCGGGCACGCTTTGTCCCCGATGCTGGTCAAGCCTTCGTCTTATCGAGCGACCCTATTGCCCGGTGCTTGGCATCCCCTTCGCGCATGATTATGGCGATCATTTTCTGAGTGCCGAGGCCATTGCCGATCCGCCGCCGTTCAGGCGCCTGCGCTCGGCCGTTCGCCATGATGGAGCGGCACAGCGCATGGTGGTGTCGCTGAAATTCCATGACCGGACGGATCTGGCGCCCTGGATGGCCAGATGGATGCAGCGGGCAGGCGAGGAGCTGCTTGCCGATTGCGATGTGATCCTGCCGGTGCCCCTGCATCGCTGGCGCTTTTTCAGGCGCCGTTTCAACCAGTCGGCAGAACTGGCGCGAAGCCTGGCCAGACTGGCAAACAAGCCCTTTGTTCCTGAGGCCTTGAAACGCATTCGTTCTACGCAGCCGCAGATCGGCCTTGGCACCAGGGCGCGCAAGCGCAATGTCGATGGGGCTTTCCGCGTGCCGACAGCAGAAGAAATCCATGTGCGTGGGCGCAATGTCCTGTTGATTGACGATGTCTATACGACGGGGGCGACGGTGAAGGCGGCCACGCGCGCGCTGTTGCGTGCTGGAGCCAGCAATGTCGATGTCTTGACTTTCAGCCGTGTCCTGAATGATGACGGCCGGTCCGTTTGACGGTTGAATGCGTATTGGCTCTTTTCGATCAAGGTGTTGCCGCATATATAGTGGGGGTAACGAAGGGAGTTTTTCATGGTCGATGTAACTATTTATACCAAGCCGGGTTGCCCTTACTGCATTCGCGCCAAGGGGCTGCTTGAAGAAAAGGGCGTTCAGTTCAAGGAAATCGTCGCGAGTGAAAATCCCGAACTGCGTGCGGAAATGCAGGCGCGTTCCGGTCGCAATACATTTCCGCAGATCTTTGTTGGCACTGTCCATGTTGGCGGATGTGATGATCTTTTTGCGTTGGAAGCGCAGGGCAAGCTCGACGGTTTGCTGAAGACAGGTGAACTGAAGTAAGTCGGGCGGAGAATGGAAGAATGAGCATTTTTCGCGCAGCAGCGGTCCAGATGCGTTCGGGCGCAGATATTGCCCGCAATGTCGAAACCATGGAAAAGCTGGTTGGAGAGGCCGTTGCCAAGGGGACAACCTATGTGCAGACGCCAGAAATGACCGGCGCGCTGATGCGCGATCGTGAGGCACTGATTGCCAGTCTGCGCGATGAGGATAATGATCCCGTTTTCAGGGCCGCTTCGGCACTGGCTGCGAAATATGGCATCTTTGTGCATATCGGCTCAACGGCCATAGCCGCGGGCAATGACCGGATCGCCAATCGTGGGGCGATTTTTGCCCCGACGGGCAGGAAGCTTGCGACCTATGACAAGATCCACATGTTCGATGTCGATCTCGACAATGGCGAAAGCTGGCGCGAATCCGCAACCTATGCGCCGGGCAACGAGAGCGTGGTGGTGGAGCTGCCTTTCGCCAATCTTGGCATGGCGATCTGCTATGACATCCGTTTTGCACAACTGTTCCGGGAACAGGCCCTGGCTGGCGCCAATGTGATTTCCGCGCCTGCCGCCTTTACGCGCCAGACGGGGGAAGCGCATTGGCATGTCCTGCAGCGTGCGCGCGCCATTGAAAATGGCGCCTTCCTGATTTCCGCCGCCCAGGGCGGTCTGCATGAGGATGGCCGGGAAACCTATGGCCATTCCATCATCGTGTCGCCATGGGGCAAGGTGCTGGCCGAGGCTGACCATGCCGAGCCGGGTGTGATCGTTGCAGATATTGACGTGGCGGAAAGTGCCACGGCGCGTGCCAAAATCCCGAATCTGAAGAATGCGCGACCATTTACCATCAAAATGGTTGCTGCCAACGCATAGGAGACAGGACGTTCCATGATCCGCTTTTCGCTTCATTGCGATAACGGCCATGAATTTGAAGGTTGGTTCCGTGATAATGCCGATTTTGACCGGCAGGCAGAGCGGAAACTCGTGACCTGTCCTGCCTGCAATTCGCCGGATGTGCAGAAATCATTGATGGCGCCTGCCGTTTCCACCAGCCGCCGCAAGGAACAGCTTATTGCGGGGATGAGCGAGGAGCAGCGGCAGGCGCTTGAGATGATCCGTGAGCTCACCCGACAGGTGCGCAAGAATGCCGACTATGTCGGCGACCAGTTCGCCAATGAAGCGCGCAAGATCCATTATGGCGAGGCCAAGGCACGCGGCATCTATGGTGAAGCCACGCATGAGGATGTGCATTCGCTGCTGGAAGAGGGCATCGACATTTTGCCCCTACCCACCTTGCCGGAAGACAATAACTGAGTTCTGTTCACGGCATGTTGATCCTGTCCTGGCGGCTCAGGCCGGGCGTTCGGCCAGCATCATGTAATTGACATCCATGTCGCGTGAGCGATTCCAGCTGTCTGTGAGCGGATTATAGGTCACGCCGAGTCTGTCGATCACCCTGAGTCCGCTTTTGGCAAAGGCTGTTTCCAGCTCCTGCGGGCGCACCAGCTTGTCATATTGGTGCGTGCCGCGCGGCAGCCAGCGCAGCACATATTCCGCACCGATGATGGCAAGGCCGTATGCTTTCAGCGTGCGGTTGATGGTGGCGACGAACATGATGCCGCCGGGATTGACCATTTCAGCAGTCGCCGACATGAACAGGTCAACGTCAGAGACGTGTTCGACCACTTCCATGTTCAGGACGACATCGAATTTTTCACCGGCTTCGGCCAGTGCCTCTGCGGTCGTGGCGCGGTAATCGACTTCAACGCCGCTCTGGGCAGCGTGAATCCTGGCCACCTCGATATTGGTTTCAGACGCATCCGCGCCAATCACGGTTGCGCCGAGGCGCGCCATGGGTTCGCACAGAAGGCCGCCGCCGCAGCCAATGTCGAGAAAGCGCAAGCCTTCAAACGGGCGCGGCGCACGCGGGTTGCGGCCAAATTTCTCGCAGACTTTTTCCTTGATATAGGCAAGGCGCGTCGGGTTGAACTTGTGCAGGGGACGGAATTTGCCTTGCGGGTTCCACCATTCGGCTGCAATGCGCGAAAAATGCTCCACTTCGGAAGTATCGATTGTGGTGCGTGCGGTTTCGGTCATTTCATTCTCCTGCGACGGCTGCCGGCATGGTGTCTTGCATCCGGTTTAATGCCAATGTGCAAGATGGGCAAATCAATTTGGTCGTGCACGAAATCAGGCCTGTATCATCAGAACTGCCTGCTCTAGGCTGGACCGACGAATCACGGACTTGCAGAAACGCTGCATTTTAGCTATGTGACCCCCGGTTCGCCTGTCGCAAGAAAATAATGTTTGCGTAAGGCCAAGTGTAATTTTCAGGAAGAACGGGACGTATCCATAAATGGCGCGCATCGTGATGAAATTCGGCGGCACATCGGTTGCCGATCTGGAACGCATCTCTATTGTGGCGCGCCACGTCAAACGTGAGGTCGATGCCGGCAATCAGGTTGCGGTCGTCGTTTCCGCCATGGCGGGCAAGACCAATGAGCTGGTCGGATGGGTGCAGAACATGCCGAAAGCCGTTGGGGCAAGCTCGCCGATCTACGATGCCCGCGAATATGATGCGGTCGTTGCATCTGGTGAACAGGTCACGAGCGGCCTTCTGGCGATTGCCCTGCAGTCGATGGGCATTGATGCGCGCTCCTGGCAAGGCTGGCAGATCCCGATCCGTACCGACAATGCGCATGGCGCAGCCCGTATCCAGAACATCGATGGCGAGGAAATCATCCGCCGCATGGAAATGGGCCAGGTTGCGGTTGTGGCCGGCTTCCAGGGTATCGGCCCGGATCACCGCATCGCCACGCTTGGCCGTGGTGGTTCGGATACCTCTGCCGTTGCCGTTGCTGCTGCAGTGAAGGCTGATCGCTGCGATATCTATACCGATGTTGACGGCGTTTACACGACCGATCCGCGCATTGAGCCAAAGGCGCGCCGCCTGCCGAAGATTTCCTTCGAGGAAATGCTGGAAATGGCATCGCTTGGCGCCAAGGTTCTGCAGGTACGCTCAGTCGAACTTGCCATGGTGCACAAGGTTCGCACCTTCGTGCGTTCAAGCTTTACGGACCCCGATGCTCCGGGCATGGGCGATCCGATCAACCCGCCCGGAACCCTTATTTGCGACGAGGATGAAATCGTGGAACAGCAGGTCGTCACTGGTATCGCCTTTGCGAAGGATGAGGCACAGATTTCGCTGCGGCGCGTGGCCGACCGGCCAGGCGTTTCGGCTGCAATCTTTGGACCTCTGGCCGAAGAACATATCAATGTGGACATGATCGTCCAGAACGTCTCGGAAGATGGTTCCAAGACAGACATGACCTTCACCATCCCGACCGGTGATGTCGACAAGGCGCTGCGTGTTCTCAACAAGGTCAAGGACGATATCGGCTTCGACAACATCCAGTCGGAAACGGGGCTGGCCAAGATTTCGGTCATCGGCATCGGCATGCGCAGCCATGCAGGCGTTGCCGCCACCGCCTTCAAGGCACTGGCCGAAAAGGGCATCAATATCCGCGCCATCACCACGTCGGAAATCAAGATTTCGATCCTGATCGATGGCCCATATGCCGAGCTTGCAGTGCGCACGCTGCATGCCGTCTATGGTCTCGACAAGCAGTAACGGCTCGATTTTGGTCGAGTATTCGACTTTGGTATAATAGAATATGGGATGATGACAGCGCCGCAGGCCGGGACATGGCCTGCGGCGCTGTCATGTTTGCGCGTACGGCATAAAATTTGCCTGCAGGCTCTAGACGCGGCTTCTAAAAATGCTCACAAAGGGGCAAAAGGAAGCGTCGCGGGCGGATGTGTGATTCAGCCTGTGCGGCAGTAAACCTTGAGAATAACAAGTGGTTGCCTGCTTGAGGGAGCAGAGCCGCAGTCTTTGTTTGTTTTGACGCAGCCTGCCGGGGCATCATGCCGCCGGCGCTGTGTGAGAGGAGCGCCCGACGATCATGCGTGACCAGACGAACGGCCCCCGTGTGCTGTTGAAGCGTTTGCGCGAGTTAATGGCCGAGCCGCTTGAACCGCAGGCTCGCCTTGACCGAATCGTACGCGAAATTGCACAGAACATGGTGGCGGAGGTGTGCTCCTTTTACGTTCTGCGTGCCGATGGCGTGCTTGAACTTTACGCAACCGAGGGCCTGAACCCGCAATCAGTGCATCTGGCGCAATTGCGTCTTGGCCAGGGTCTGGTGGGCACCATTGCGGCAAGCGCCCGTCCGCTGAACCTCACCGATGCGCAAAGCCATCCAGCCTTTGCCTATCTGCCGGAAACGGGCGAAGAAATTTACAATTCATTCCTTGGTGTGCCAGTGCTGCGCGCTGGTCGCACGCTGGGCGTTCTGGTTGTGCAGAACCGCACCAAGCGCGCCTATCGCGAAGATGAGGTCGAGGCGCTGGAAACGGTTGCGATGGTGCTGGCCGAAATCATCGCCACCGGCGATGGAATTCGTGCCGCCCGCCCCGGCATCGAGCTGGATCTTGGCCGTCCGATGACGGTGACGGGCAGTGCCTTCAATGATGGTATCGGCCTTGGCCATGTGGTTTTGCATGAGCCGCGCATTGTCGTCACCAATCTGTTCAACGAAGACAGCCAGGCCGAAATCAGCCGTCTGGAAGAGGCGCTCGGCTCATTGCGTCTGTCGATTGACGACATGTTGTCGCGCCGCGATGTGGCGATTGAGGGTGAGCACCGCGAGGTTCTGGAAGCCTATCGCATGTTTGCGCATGACCGCGGCTGGGTGCGCCGTCTGGAAGAGGCGATCCATAATGGCCTGACGGCAGAAGCAGCCGTTGAAAAGGTGCAGAGCGACACACGTGCGCGCATGATGCATCTGACCGATCCCTATATGCGCGAGCGGCTGTCGGATTTTGACGATCTGGCCAACCGCCTGCTGCGCCAGCTGATGGGACATGACGTCAAGACCATTTCCGAATCACTGGTCAAGGATGCGATCATCGTGGCGCGCTCCATGGGCGCTGCCGAACTGCTCGACTATCCGCGCGAGCGCCTGCGTGGTCTGGTGCTGGAAGACGGAGCCGCAACCAGCCATGTTGTCATCGTTGCCCGTGCCATGGGCATTCCGGTCGTCGGACAGGCCAAGGGTGCAGTGTCGATGGCGGAAAATCATGATGCCATTATCGTCGATGGCGATGAGGGCATCGTGCATCTGCGCCCGACGAGCGAGATCGAGGCGGCTTATGCGGAAAAGGTGCGTTTCCGCGCCCGCCGCCAGGCGCATTACCGTGCGCTGCGCGACAAGCCGGCCATTACCAAGGATGGCGTGGAAATCTCGATGCTGATGAATGCCGGCCTTCTGGTTGACCTGCCGCAATTGTCGGCATCGGGGGCGGCTGGCATCGGCCTGTTCCGCACTGAATTGCAGTTCATGGTGGCCTCCACTTTCCCGCGTGCGGAACAGCAGGAACGGCTTTATCGTTCGGTGCTGGAGGCGGCTGGCGACAAGCCGGTGACATTCCGCACGCTCGATATTGGTGGCGACAAGGTGCTGCCTTATTTTTCCTCGACCGTTCAGGAGGAAAATCCGGCGCTTGGCTGGCGCGCCATTCGTCTGACGCTTGACCGTCCGGGCCTGTTGCGCACGCAGTTGCGTGCGCTGCTCAAGGCCGCTGGCGGGCGCGAACTGAAGCTCATGCTGCCGATGGTCACCGAGGTCAATGAAGTCAGGCAGGCACGCGCGATCATTGACCGCGAAGTGCGCCATCTGTCCCGCTTTGCCTATACGCTGCCGACCCAGCTCAAGCTGGGGGCAATGGTGGAAGTGCCGGCCCTGTTGTGGCAGCTTGATGAGCTGATGACGATGGTTGATTTCGTCTCGGTGGGGTCAAATGACCTGTTCCAGTTCCTGATGGCGGTTGATCGCGGCAATTCGCTGATTTCCGGTCGTTTTGACCAGTTGTCGCCTGCCTTCCTGCGCGTGTTGCGCCAGATCATTGATGCGGGCAAGCGCCATGACAGGCAGGTGACACTGTGCGGTGAGATGGCCGGACGGCCGTTGACCGCGATGGCGCTGATCGGCCTTGGTTTCCGTTCGATCTCCATGCCTGCATCCTCGATCGGGCCGGTCAAGGCCATGCTCGATACGCTTGATGCTGGCAAGCTGCATGCGATCCTGAACGAGGAGCTCGACAAGCCGAACACGGCGCATTCCTTACGCGATGTCGTGATGAAATTTGCCGAAGACAACGCAATTCCGTTATAGCACGGCTCAGATGAATTCTGGCCGAAGGTGGGGCGCGGGCGCGCCGCCATTGGCCTGTTTGCCATGCGCATTTATTGACAGGATTTGAACATGGTCGCCTTGCCGCAAGACCGTATGGATCAGCTTTTGAAGCGGTTTTCGATGATTGAAAGCCAGATGGCCAACAATCCTGATTCGGAAACCTATGTGAAACTGGCCTCCGAATATGCCGAACTGCAGGAAGTGGTCGGCAAAATCCGCGAACTCAACAATGCGCGCAAGGAGGCGAGCGATCTGGCCGCCATGCGCGATGATGCCTCGACGGATGCCGAAATGCGCGCTCTGGCGATTGAGGAATTGCCGGAAGTCGAAAAGCGCATCGAGACGCTGGAGCATGAAGTTCAGATTCTGCTGTTGCCCAAGGATGCTGCAGATGAGCGCAACGCCATTCTGGAAATCCGTGCCGGTACGGGTGGCCTGGAGGCAGCCCTTTTTGCCGGCGACCTTTTCCGCATGTATGAGCGCTATGCAGCCGACAGGGGCTGGCGCGTGGAACTGGTTTCGGCCAGCGAGGGCGATGCAGGCGGCTACAAGGAAATCATCGCGACGGTTTCAGGCAAGGGCGTGTTCTCAAGGCTGAAATTCGAATCAGGCGTGCATCGCGTGCAGCGTGTGCCGGAAACCGAAGCGGGCGGACGCATCCATACATCGGCCGCAACGGTCGCGGTTCTGCCGGAAGCGGAAGAGATCGACATTGAAATCCGCAATGAAGATATCCGCATTGATACGATGCGTGCATCGGGCGCGGGCGGCCAGCACGTCAATACCACCGATTCGGCGGTGCGAATCACCCATATCCCGACCGGCATCATGGTGGTGCAGGCCGAAAAATCGCAGCATCAGAACCGTGCGCGCGCCATGCAGATCCTGCGCGCCCGTCTTTATGATCTTGAACGCCAGAAGGCTGAAAGCGAGCGCTCCGCGGCCCGCCGCAGTCAGGTTGGCTCTGGCGACCGCTCCGAACGCATTCGCACCTATAATTTCCCGCAAGGCCGCGTTACGGACCATCGCATCAATCTGACGCTCTACAAGCTTGACCGGGTGATGGAGGGCGATCTGGACGAGCTGATCGACGCGCTGATTGCCGATCACCAGACAGCCTTGCTGGCCGAACTGGGCAAGGAATAATGGGCGGCGAACGGCTCGACAGTCTGGCAAGGCGCGCCCGCGACCGGTTGCGGGCGGCAGGGGTGGAGACGCCTGATCTTGATGCGCGGCTGTTGACCGAATGGGCCACGGGCGCAAGCAGGCTTGATCTGATTTCCGCGCCAGACCGGCTGATCGATGCGGATAAGGTCGCGGCGCTGGATGCGGCGCTGACGCGGCGCTGCCAGGGCGAGCCGGTGCATCGCATCATGGGGGTGCGGGAATTCTACGGCCTGCCATTTCGCCTGTCGCCGGGCACGCTGGAGCCGCGTCCCGATACAGAAGTGCTGGTTGATCTCTTGGCGCTGGTCATTGCGGAACAGATTGCCCGGAATGGCTTTGCCGAACTCGTCGATATGGGAACCGGAACGGGCGCGATCGTCATAGCGCTGCTGCACAGGTTTCCCGGGCTGCGCGGTGTAGGGGTGGATATTTCGGATGATGCGCTGGCGACAGCCCGAATCAATGCCGCTGAAAATGGTGTTTCAGCGCGCTTTGCCGCGGTCAAAAGCGACTGGTTTGAAAAATTGTCTGGGCGATTTCATTTTATTGCCTCAAATCCCCCTTATATACCCAGAAGAGAGATTGCATGCCTGTCACGCGAAGTACGTGATTTCGATCCGGTTGCTGCCCTCGATGGTGGCGAGGACGGGCTTGATTTTTACCGGGTGCTGGCAAGTCATTCAGGCCGTTATCTTTACCCGGATGGACGGATTGCTGTCGAAATTGGTGCAGGCCAGTTCGACGATGTTGAAACCATATTTGCCGAAGCAGGCTTTGTCCTGGCAGGACATGCGAGCGACCTTGGCGGTCATCGCAGGGCCATGATGTTTGCCGTAAAACAGACAGTGGACGATCTGTACTGTCCTGATAGGAATAAAACACATTATCAGGATAAAACACGTTGAAAAAAACACTTGGAATTTGCAGCGAAGCCGTTTAGGTTCCGGCCACCGTATGCAGCCAGAATGGTTTTGCCCGCTTGTGAGCGGTGGCGGAAATACTCCATGACGATTTCATGGTCATGCTCCCTTCAAGATCCGTTCTGTTCAAGACAGTCTGTAGGGATGGCTCGTACGGGAAGCGCACGAATTTCAGGCATGATGTGGGAAGCAATGCTTTCATATTGAGTCATGCAGAGTGGTCTCCGCAGTTTAACTGGCCCGGCGTTCGATGTCAGGACTCTGATTTTGAGCAGGCGGCCGGCAAAGAGCGGGGGCGCAAAGTAACAAACAGTCTGTTGGGAGTTTCAGGGTGTACTTCCTTCAAGGCGCAACAGAGCGAAATCAGCGGTGGCTGAAACCGTATGATTTCTACGCCCTTTATTCTGAAAAGAGATGAATATGAGGCCAGCACAGCAGAACAGGCGCATGCGTGGACGGGGGAATAACAATAACCGCAAGGGCCCCAATCCTCTGTCGCGTAATTATGAAAGCAACGGTCCGGACGTCAAAATCCGTGGCAATGCACAGCATATCGCAGAAAAATATACGGCATTGGCTCGGGATGCACAGGCATCTGGCGATCGCGTGATGGCCGAAAACTATCTTCAGCACGCAGAACATTACAACCGCATCATTCTGGCTGCCATGGCCCAGAATTCGATCGCCCTTCCGCGCGATGATTTCGATGATATCGGCCTGGATGATGACGATATGGGCTTTGCCCCGGTCGTCCAGCAGCCGGTCAATGGTTCCGGCCCGCAGCCGATCATCGAAGGCACGCCTGCTGAAGTCGTCTTTGGTGAAGAAACCGCTGAACAGGTAAAGCCGGCCGAAAACCGCCAGCAGGATAACCGTCAGGCGCGCGATTTCCGCGAACAGCGCCGCATGGCGCGTGGCCGCCGTCCGCAGCGCGAGCGTTACAACGCACAGGAACGCGGCGAAGAGGGTGCACAGGAAGGTCAGGTTCAGGCTTCCGAAGAGGAAAGCCCACGTCTGGAACAGCAGGCCGAGGCGCCTGTCGTCATCGAGGTGACGCCTGTTGAAACCCAGCCGATTGAAGCCGAGGCAGAGGCACCAAAGCCATCGCGCGGCAAGGCTTCGGCAGCACAGGCTGAAACGGTAGAGGATGAGGGCGAAGCACCACGCCGTGCCACACGCCGCCCTGGTCGTCCGCGCAAGACGGCACGCGCCGAGGCTGATGCGGTCCCTGCAAGGGAAGCGGTCGCGTCGGACAGCTGAGACGGCCGACAGAAGATCATGTACTGAAATGGCGCGGTTTTCCGCGCCATTTTTCTTTGCATTTTTCCTTGGAAAACGGCTTGTCGAACGGAAAAACCCTTCCCATATTTCAGCTGAAAAAGGCGTTTGCCCAGTTGGGGAACGCCGTCACCAACCATTCTGCGGTGCCGCTTGACGGGCCGGAGGACAAGGAGACACCATGAACATCGAGAAATATTCCGAACGCGTCCGCGGTTTCATCCAGTCTGCACAGACCTACGCGCTTTCGCACAATAATCAGCAATTCGTACCGGAGCACATGCTCAAGGTCCTGATCGATGATGACGAGGGATTGGCCGCATCGCTGATTGAACGCGCAGGCGGTCGCATTGCAGATGTGCGTCTCAGCTTGCAGAGCGCGCTTGAAAAGCTGCCGAAAGTGACCGGCGGGAATGACCAGCTTTATCTGTCGCAAGCTCTGGCCAAGGTATTCGCGCTGGCGGAAGAACTGGCCACCAAGGCTGGCGACAGTTTTGTGACGGTCGAGCGCCTGTTGACGGCGCTGACGATGGAAAAATCGGCAAAAACGTCCGAGATTCTGTCTGCCGCTGGCGTAACCGCAACTGCACTGAACAAGGTCATTAACGAAATGCGCAAAGGTCGCACTGCCGATTCGGCGTCTGCTGAAAGCAATTTTGATGCCTTGAAGAAATATGCCCGCGATCTGACCGAAGATGCGCGCAGCGGCAAGCTTGATCCCGTTATCGGACGCGATGAGGAAATTCGCCGTACCATTCAGGTTCTGTCGCGCCGCACCAAGAACAATCCGGTGCTGATTGGTGAGCCGGGTGTGGGCAAGACGGCAATTGCCGAAGGCCTGGCGCTGCGTATCGTCAATGGCGACGTGCCTGAATCGCTGAAGGACAAGAAGCTGATGGCGCTCGACATGGGCGCGCTGATTGCCGGTGCGAAATATCGCGGTGAATTCGAGGAGCGTCTGAAGGCTGTCCTGAGTGAAGTGCAGGCGGCTGCGGGGGAAATCATCCTGTTTATCGACGAAATGCATACGCTGGTCGGCGCAGGTAAAACCGATGGCGCAATGGATGCCTCGAACCTGTTGAAGCCGGCGCTTGCCCGTGGCGAGCTGCATTGCGTCGGCGCAACCACGCTCGAGGAATATCGCAAATATGTCGAGAAGGATGCCGCACTTGCCCGCCGCTTCCAGCCGGTCTTCGTTGATGAGCCGACTGTCGAGGATACGATCTCAATCCTGCGCGGTCTGAAGGAAAAATACGAACAGCATCACAAGGTTCGTGTTTCCGACACGGCACTTGTGGCGGCTGCGACGCTTTCCAACCGCTATATCACCGACCGTTTCCTGCCGGATAAGGCAATCGACCTTGTCGATGAGGCCGCATCGCGTCTGCGCATGCAGGTTGATTCGAAGCCGGAAGAGCTCGATGAAATCGACCGCCGTATCATGCAGCTCAAGATCGAGCGCGAAGCGCTGCGTGTCGAAAAGGACAGCGCTTCCAAGGATCGCCTGCAGCGGCTTGAAAAGGAACTGGCGGATCTTGAGGAAGAATCGTCTGAACTGACAGCCAAGTGGCAGGCCGAGAAGCAGAAGCTGGGTCTTGCGGCTGAATTGAAGCGCAAGCTGGAAGAAGCACGCAATGCCTTGGCGATTGCCCAGCGCAATGGTGAATTCCAGAAGGCGGGTGAACTTGCTTATGGCACGATTCCGCAGCTGGAAAAGGAGCTGGTTGCCGCTGAAAGCCATGAGAACAGGGGTTCGCTGCTGGAAGAAACAGTAACACCGGATCATGTGGCTCAGGTCGTGTCGCGCTGGACCGGCATTCCGGTTGACCGGATGCTCGAAGGCGAACGCGAAAGGCTTCTGCGCATGGAAGACGAGCTCAGCAAACGCGTCGTCGGCCAGGGCGAAGCGGTGCAGGCTGTCTCCAAGGCGGTTCGTCGTGCCCGTGCCGGCCTGCAGGATCCGAATCGTCCGATCGGTTCGTTCATCTTCCTTGGCCCAACGGGTGTGGGCAAGACGGAGCTGACCAAGTCGCTTGCCTCCTTCCTGTTCCAGGATGATGCCGCGATGGTGCGTATCGATATGTCGGAATTCATGGAAAAGCATTCCGTCAGCCGCCTGATCGGTGCACCTCCTGGCTATGTTGGCTATGAGGAAGGTGGCGTGCTGACCGAAGCAGTCCGTCGCCGTCCATATCAGGTGATCCTGTTCGACGAGATCGAAAAGGCGCATCCTGATGTCTTCAACGTGCTGTTGCAGGTTCTGGATGATGGCCGCCTGACCGATGGTCAGGGCCGTACGGTCGATTTCCGCAATACGGTCATCATCATGACCTCGAATCTGGGCGCGGAATATCTCGTCAATCTCGGTGAGAATGACGATGTCGAAAGCGTCCGTGAAGAGGTCATGGGCGTGGTGCGTGCATCGTTCCGTCCGGAATTCCTCAACCGTATCGACGAAATCATCCTGTTCCACCGGCTGCGCCGCGAAGACATGGGGGAGATTGTCGATATCCAGATCAAGCGTCTGCAAAACCTGCTTGGCGATCGCAAGATCGAACTGCAGCTTGAAGATGATGCCCGCGAATGGCTGGCCAACAAGGGTTATGATCCGGCCTATGGCGCCCGTCCGCTCAAGCGCGTGATCCAGAAGGAGGTTCATGACCCGCTGGCCGAGCGCATCCTGCTTGGCGATATTCTGGATGGATCGATCGTGAAGATCACGGCCGGTTCGGACAGGCTGAACTTCCGTTCAATTCGTGTTGAACCGGAAGAAGCCGCAGCTTAATCTGCTGGAACTGAAACCACCAAACGCCGCAGAAAAACCTGCGGCGTTTTCTTTTCTGCATGTCTTGGCCATTTTCATGTCCAGTTCATATGGCAACAGACACAAGTGTAATGACGGATAAACGATCCTGAAGACTGTCCTGTTTTTGGGAACTTATGGAATTACTTGATGACAAAGGTCATTCGCATATTTCAACTGGCGATCCTGGCTTCGGTTGTGACTCCTGCGCTGGATGCTTTCGCGCAGGAAAATTTCGTCGCAGACGAGGCTGAAGGTGCGCTGGTGCAATTGGCACAGCTTTATGATCCGGGGGAAGAGATTTTCCGTGACCGGAACCGGCGCATCTATATTGATCCCTATGGTCGGCGTGTGACGATGGATCGTCGTGGGCGCATTATCAGTATCGAGGAAGCAAACAGCTTTGATCCGCGCGACCGCAATTTTTACCCGGATGACAGCGCCTATTATTCGGACGGCCCGACGGGTGGTGGCGTTCCTTATGACGGCTTCGGCGATGTGCCTGAAGATCCGAATTATTATCCTGCAGTCCCGGCTGCGCCGGGCTATGACGGCAATCGGGGTGGGCAGGTGCAGCGTTCGGAACTGGCCCCTCCGGGGCTTGCACCAAATGATGACAGTCTGAATTCAGCCAGCATTGATCCGCAGACGGGGGCGGCTGTCGCCAGACCGCAGGCTGTTCCGCGGGCTGATGATTTTGCTCCATCGCTTGATATGCCGAAAGGGCAGGGGGCAAAGGCCAGGATCGCGGCCTTTCAGGTTCTGCTTGACCGGGCCGGCGCTTCGCCCGGTGTGATCGATGGCCGCGCCGGCAGCAATGTCAACAAGGCTGCAGCGGCCTATCGGGAACTGACCGGCAAGACGATTGATCCGAAGGATGAGGCGGCTGTGAATGCGGAGCTTGAGGCAACGGGCGGGCCTGCCTTCATGGAATATACAATCACCAATGAGGATGTCGGTCGCCAATATGTCGCCTCCATCCCGGAAGACTATGCCCATAAGGCTGCCCTTCCGGCCCTGGCCTATACGTCTGTCGCCGAAATGCTGGGCGAGAAGTTCCACATTGACGAGGCCTATCTGAAGGAAATCAATCCGGGCGTGAATTTCAATCAGCCGGGCTCGGTGATCAAGGTGCCAAGAGTAGGCCAGCCGGTTCGCGCGCCTGTTGCCCGAATCATTGCGGACAAGGCGCGCAAGCAGGTGCGTGGTTATGACGAGAATGGCAAACTCGTTGTTGCCTATCCGGCAACGATCGGCTCGGCCGATACGCCGTCACCTTCCGGTATTGTTCAGGTCGAACGCATCGCGATCAATCCAAACTATACCTACAATCCGAAGATCAATTTCAAGCAGGGCAATAATGACAAGATCCTGACGATTCCGCCGGGGCCGAATGGTCCGGTCGGGACGGTCTGGATTGCCTTGTCCAAACCAACCTATGGTATTCACGGCACGCCAGAACCATCGAAAATCGGCAAAACCTCAAGCCATGGCTGTGTTCGTCTGACCAACTGGGATGCCGAGGAACTGGCAAAGCTGGTCAAGCCAGGCGTGACCGTCGAGTTTATCGATTAGGGCAGTTCAGATTTTCCGAAACCCTGAATTGCTCCATCATATTGGTTTCCGTAGTGTCGGGCGGAAAACTGTTTCCTGTTTTCTGGAGTGGTCCGGGCCCTGAGTCGGTACACCTTTCAGGCTTCAAAAAAGAGCGGTGGCTAAGCCATCGCTCTTTTGTTTGGATGCGGCCGGGACAGTGATCTCAGCTTTTCGTGCTTGTGGTGGCGGCAATTTTGGTTCCGCCGTCAGCATCATCACTGTTCAACAGGGCGTCGATCCGATCGCGCTCCTGTTTGAAAGCAATGAGATCCTCGCCTGTCAGGGATTTGTTATCCGGCAAACGAATGCGCATCGGGTCAACCTTGGTGCCGTTGACGATCAGTTCATAATGGAGATGCGGTCCGGTCGAAAGGCCGGTTGAGCCGACATAACCGATCACCTGCCCCTGACGTACCCGCGCGCCCGGTGTTATACCGCGCGCAATGGCGTTCTGATGGCTATAGCTCGACACATAGCCATTGGGGTGGCGAATCAGCGTCTGATTGCCATAGCCATTTGTCCATCCGGCTTTTTCGACAATGCCATTGCCGGCGGCAATGATTGGAGTGCCGCGTGGTGCCGCCCAGTCGACACCAGTATGCATGCGGCTATAGCCAAGAATCGGATGGCGGCGCATGCCGAAGGAGGAGCGGAATATTCCGTTTGGTACAGGATTGCGCAACAGGAACTGTTTGGCGCTCTTGCCGTCCTGATTGTAGTAGTCCACTGATCCGTCAGAGGCCTGGAAACGGTAATATTTGTGTGTCGTGCCGTTGAAGGTGGCGGCAACATAAAGCAGTTGCGAATCCGAATCGGCATTGTCGTTATCATCTGGTAGCGAGAAAAATGCCTCGATTCGGTCGCTTGGCGACAGCTGAGCCTGCAGATCCACGTCCGACGCCAGCATTTTGACCAGCTGTTCGCGCATGGTTTCCGTCATGCCATAGGCAAGGGCGGCCCGGCTGATGCCGTCATAAACGCTTGGCAGGTTGTCGCGCCGCACGATAGGCGTCGAATCATTGTCAAATGCCGTTTGCAGTAGAGGTGTTGATTCCGGTTCTTCCGCAGGGACGAATTGTTGCCGGTCATTGAGCGCAACCGTCAGAATATGCGTCGTACGATTATAGATGCTGGCGCGCACAATATGATCAACGCCGTCACGGGTCTCCGTACCGATTCGTACGATACTGCCTTCCTTGAGGCGGTGTGAATTCATCAGTTTGCTCAGCGCATCAACGACGCGGTCGGCATCTTCTCCCGTATAGCCGGCTGTTTCCAGCATTTCTGCCATGGAGGCAGTCTTGCGGAATGGAATCAGTTCTTCGGAAAATCCGTCATTGGCCGCTTCGTCATCGAGTCGGGTTGCGACGCTGACATTTTCCTGGGTAATTTTCACGCCAAGCGAAGGGCTCAGCGAATAGGTCGAATCACTGCTGGGGCCAAAGCGTGCCGGATCAATATAATGCAGCGAGGCAACCTGCACGTCGCCATCCGTAAGCAGACTGCCCGTTTCACGGACTACCTTTTCCGCCTCCTCGATGGAGAGATTATCGGCGGTATCAAATGTATTGTTGTCGAGCGGGAAATCGACAACGCGCAGACTGACCTCACTTTCAACCTTGCCGTCGAGGATCTGGCCAGTATCGGCCTGTGGTTGTGGTGTTGCGCCATCTGAAAATACCGCCAATGCGTTGAATGGCGGGTAGTGGCGCGCGGTCGGGTAATCAGCCGCCAGCATCATGTTGACATATTCGAACGGCTTGGTTCGGATGACTTCGCGTTCGCCAACCTTCTGCATTGTCGACAGATCGAATCGTCGCCGGTCGCTTGGCGCCTGCTGGGTCACCGTGCTGATGAGACGGCGCCCTTTTGTGCCGACATCATCATCATCGGCAGGCTGCATCTCATTTCGGGCGAGAACTTCCGGTGGCGTGGCCAATTGTTCACGGCCATTGAGTGCGGCGAACAGGGCAACGCCAATCAGCAGGCATGAAGTGATTCCGGTCAGAAAGGTGCCTGCCAGCCATCGGGCCGAGATCTCGCGTCGATCTGGCGGGCGACGGCGTCCTCCAGTTACCAGTGGAGGCTCTTCACCTAGATCGGGATTATATGCCCCCTGATTCTTCATCCCTTTAAAGCCGACCTTGTTCAAAATGGTTCATGCACAAAGGTGCAGAATGGACTGGTTTGAAGTCAACCAATGCTCACGCTCGAGAACGATGTTTACTGCGGTTGATATTCGCGGCAACCCGAAAAGGTTATGTCGAGTTTTGCCTGCCATATGTGTGTAAGTCAACGATCGAGAACCCTTGTCGAGTGTCAAAGCGCTACCCGTTTCATGTGCTTGGCTTCCAACTCATTGAAACCGAAGGCTTCACTCAAAGTCGGCGATGTGATTCGAACTTGATGAAGAAATGATATCCACAGCGTTTCACATGCAGGAAAACAGCCTCTGATTTGAGCCAAATGCGCATATCAAAATAATAAGGCTGGTTTGTGGCCACACAGGCGGAAATGCAGCAGGGCACTGGCCTGTTTCCCGGGCTATTGAAAGGAAATTCACTGCGAACATGAAAAATTTTCAAAAAACTGAGATTCACATGTTGACATAAGGGGGGATGGCTCTCTATATAGCTCCACAACGAGGGCGGCGGCGCCGGCAGCGGCAGGCTGATGCGTCCTTGTTTTTCTACTGAAAGGTAGTTGAC